>CAMJFC010000053.1 GCA_946404865.1 uncultured Prevotellaceae bacterium | reverse complement strand
AGTCCCTCACAGCACTTGTAGAGCAAATCCACACCAGCCTTCTGGATGTCGAGGTCAGCCTTGATGTACTCAATGGGGTTGGCTATAAGCGGACGAGTCTTGGCGCCCTCGAACTTCACTTCGCCGCCCAGGTCCATGATGCGGTTGTAGAATTTTTCTACCCATTCCATTTCTTCGTTGAAATGGTCGATGTATTTCTGCCCGAGCTTCGTGAAGCCTTGGGCATTGAACATCTGTCCCTGAAGTTTGTGTACCAGTGCGCCCTCGGTCAGTCCTGTTGCGAAAAATTGCAGGGCCTCAATTGATTTCTGCTTGTCCATAATTCTGAGTTTTTAAGTTGTTAAATACATTGTTTTAAGAAATTGAGTGCAAAGAAACTTGAATTATTGCAAAAAGGCAAATCTGGAAACGGACAAAACTTGTCTGAAAGCGAACAAGTTCAAATAATTTATGTAACTTTGCCACGACAATTCAACAATAGAGAACATGTATAGCCTGAAAGAAGCATGGATCAAGATGCACGGAGACGCACCTTTTGATGATTGGGACAGCACGATATACTGTCAGGAAACAGATGCCGCCATCACCTTTCGCGCCAACGAGACGCACGGCTATATGTCGGCCTTTACGTTCACACTGATTTTGAAAGGCTGGCTGATGATTGACTATAACGGCCGGGAACTGATGCTGAACCGCAACGACCTGTATATCTACTCACCAGGCATGCAAGTCAACATCCTCAGTGCGTCGGATGATTATCATGGTATATGCCTGTTGGCTGATGAGGAGACAACGCTGCGTATTCCTTCAACCCGCGATTTGGTCAGTCTGGCCTACAAACCCATCGTGCAGCTGCATGAGCCCAAGTTGGTGCTGTCCGAAGATGTAGCAAAGCGGTTGGCACGAAAGATGTTTGATATTACCGATGTCATTCATTCCAACCACATTTACAGGCAACAGCTGCTGCAGATGCTTTATGCTGTCTTCCTGCTCGACTTTCAAGGCGCTCAGGAGGAGGCCATCCACAAGCACTACATACCACAGCGCATGGAGGAGCTGTTCATCAGCTTTATGCTTCTTCTGCCACACCATTTCGCTGAGCATCACGACATTGGGTTCTATGCTTCGCAGCTCCACATCACAGACGATTATCTTTCTCGCATTGTCCGCCGTGTGTCTGGCCGCACTGTCATGGACTACATCAACCAATTACTCGTGATGGAAGCCTCGTTCCTGCTCTCAACGACCACTTTAAGTGTTGCCCAAATAGCCGACCGTCTGCACTTTGCTGACGCCCCTTCATTCAGTAAGTTTTTCTTGCGCCTGAAAGGCCTGTCGCCAAGAGAATATCGAAAGAAATCATAGAAGCCAAAAAACGTTTATAGTCATGAACATAAAAATTCACAGAGGTCTAGACCAAATAGGTGGATGCATCACAGAAATTTCAACAGAAACCTCACGGGTTTTCATCGACTTCGGGCAGAACCTTCCGGTATTCTGAGCTTTGAAGCCTGCCAACATGATTTTACATTGCCGGAACTGCGCCTCCTGTTGCTTTGCAATCTCGGCAAACATATCTATCATTTCCTGTGGAAAATGAAGTGGGTTGTTCCCTTCCATACTTATTTGCTACTGATTTCTTGCGAACTTACTACGCATATCCTCAAATCGGTTATGAATGTCGAGGATACAGTCATCCAAGCGGCCTGCATAATCAGGATTGACGATATCGTCAAGGGCTTCTTCACGTCTTCCGCAATAACTGAGATCCACCTTTTCTGTATCGAACAGAGCATTGATTTCCGGAAGCAGTTCTACAGCCTGCAGGTCAATGAGGTCAGTTTGTTATCCCAGCCTATAAGAACATCGGGGAGTATGGCACGCAATAGGGTTTCTGATTTCATGCCACAAAGGTAGCAAATTATTCTTGACCGTGCAAGCCTTGCCAACCAGGTTTATCCGCTGACCCGGTTTATCCGCTGACCCCCTTTATCCGCTGACCCAGAAAACCTTGGTGAAAGCCCATATATGCAAAAATCCCAACCTTTCGGCTGGGATTTGCGCTTCAGGATGGGCTTGAACCAACGACCCCCTGATTAACAGTCAGGTGCTCTAACCAACTGAGCTACTGAAGCAGCATTTTTTGAATGCGGTTGCAAAAGTACGGCGATTTTTTGATTCCACCAAACTTTTTCACAAAAAAAATGCAACCCAAAGTCAAAAAATTCCATTTTATACGCTATTCGCCTAAAAAAACAATAAAAAAACGACATAAATAGGTAAAATACGAACGGAATGACGTATTTTTGCAAATCAAAACCATATCTGTCACCATTCATTAGACTATACGACCCAACAACAGATGAAAAAATTATTGTTGACCATCGCACTCTGCACTGTCACGCTGACCCACATCAGCGCGCAGAATGACGACAACCACCTCTTCGACGTGACGAAGAACCTCGACACCTTCAACGCCATCTATAAGAACCTCGAGATGCTCTACGTCGATACACTCGACGCCAACGAGGTGGTGGGCACTGCCATCAAAGCCATGCTGCGTAGCCTGGACCCCTACACCGAATACTACCCCGAGGAGAACATGCAAGAACTCAAGGAGCTGTACACGGGCAAGTTCGCCGGCATCGGAGCCCTTATCCGTTATAACCAGCAACTCAAACGGGTGGTCATCGACGAACCCTACGAGGGCATGCCCGCAGCCGAGGCCGGACTGAAGAAGGGCGACATCATCCTCGCTATCGATGACTCGGTGATGACCGACAAAGACGTGAGCTACGTCAGTTCACACCTGCGCGGCGATCCGGGCACCACCTTCGTGCTCAAATTCAAGCGCCCCTCTACAGGCAAGAAGATGGAGAAGAAAATCACCCGGCGCACCATCCAGACGCCTGCCGTGCCCTATTACGGCTTGCAAAAGGACCAGATAGGTTACCTCTGCCTGAGACAATTCACCGAGGGTTGTGCCAAAGAAGTGCGCCGCGCTTATATCGAGATGAAAGACAAGGGGATGCGCGGCTTCGTGCTCGACCTGCGCAACAACGGCGGCGGGTCGGAGTCGGAAGCGGTGAACATCGTCAATATGTTTGTCCCGAAAGATGTGCTCATCGTGAGCAACCGCGGCAAGATGAAACGCGCCAACCACGACTACTACACCAAGGTGGAACCCATCGACACCGTCATCCCCATGGTGGTGATGGTGAACGACAACTCCGCCTCGGCATCAGAGATCACCGCAGGTGCACTGCAAGACCTGGACCGGGCTGTCATTATAGGTACGCGCACGTATGGCAAGGGACTGGTGCAGATGAGCATCGACCTGCCCTACAACGGCAGTCTGAAACTGACATCGAATAAATACTACATCCCCAGCGGACGGTGCATACAAGCCATCAACTACAAACACGCGAAAGGCGGATACACCGAACATATACCCGACTCGCTCACACACGTGTTCTACACCCGTGGCGGTCGCGAGGTGCGCGACGGCGGAGGTATCAAACCCGACCTGGAGGTAGTGCCCGACTCACTGCCCAACATCGCCTACTACCTGGCCTCGTCGGGCATGGACTCGACCGAGGTGATGCTCAACTATGAGATAGAGTATATCCGCAAGCACCCCACCATCGCACCTCCCGAGCAGTTCCAACTCTCAGATGCAGACTATGAGGAGTTTAAACAACAGGTGCTTAAGAGCGGGTTCAAATACGACCCTGAGAGCGAGAAATTCATGGAGACGCTCGTGAAACTGGCCAAGTTCGAAGGATACTACGACGACGCACGTGAAGAGTTTGACAACCTGCAAAAGAAACTGACACACAACCTGGAGAAAGACCTCGACTACAACAAAGAACAAATCAAACGGCTCATTGAGAGTGATATCGTGGCCGCCTACTACTTCGAGAGCGGCACAGTGCTGAACGCACTGCAAAACGACAAACTCATGAAAGAAGCCATCCGACTCATCAATGCACCGGAGGAATACAAAAGAATTTTGACTGTTGAAGGGGGTTTGAATAAAAAATAACAAAAAATACTTGCACAGGTGCGAATTTGTTCGTACCTTTGCACCCGTTCAGTGGAATGAGGGGCTGCAAAAGCCCCTCATTTTCATTATTACACCCCAATACATTTCATACAAATGATAGACAAAAACGTCGTAAAACAATTAGTGGAAGAGTGGCTCGAGGGTAAAGACTATTTCCTCGTTGACATCGACATCAGCACCGACAACCGCATTGTCGTGGAGATAGACCATGCCGATGGTGTGTGGATAGAAGACTGCGTGGAACTGAGCCGCTACATCGAAGAACGCTTAGACCGAGATGTGGAAGACTATGAGCTTGAAGTAGGTTCTGCCGGTCTGGGACAGCCGTTTAAGGTTCCTCAGCAATACATCAATTTCATCGGCGAGGAAGTGGAAGTGCTCGACGCCGAAGGGAAAAAGGTGAAAGGCATACTCAAAAGTGTGGAAGGCACCCACTTCACCGTCACTGTGAAGGAGAAGGTGAAGGAAGAGGGCAAAAAACGCCCCACACTCACCGACGTGGACAAAGAGTACGACATGGACAACGTAAAATACACAAAATATCTAATCAGTTTCAAATAACTTCCAAAAGCTATGGCAGCAAGAAAATCAGTGGATGAGACTCCCAACATGATCGAGACCTTCAAGGAGTTTAAAGACACCAAGAACATCGACCGTACCACGCTTGTGAGCGTGCTCGAAGAGAGTTTCCGCAACGTCATCGCCAAGATGTTCGGCAGTGACGAGAATTACGACGTCATCGTCAACCCCGACAAGGGCGACTTTGAAATTTACCGCAGTAGAGTGGTGGTGCCCAACGGCGAAGTGGAAGACGAGAACAAAGAAATCAGTCTGAAAGACGCACAGGCCATCGAACCCGACTATGAGGTGGGCGAAGATGTGACCGAAAGCGTCGATTTCGCCAAGTTCGGACGGCGTGCCATCCTGAACCTTCGTCAAACACTGGCATCAAAAATCCTTGAACTGGAGCACGACTCGCTCTACAATAAGTACAAAGACCGGGTAGGCGCCGTCATCAGCGGCGAGGTCTATCAGACGTTCAAGCGCGAAGTGCTCCTCAGCGATGATGAGAACAACGAGCTGATTCTGCCCAAATCCGAGCAGATACCCGATGAGTCGTACAAGAAAGGTGACACCATCCGTGCCGTCATTCACAGAGTGGACAACGAGAACAACAACCCCAAAATCATCCTCTCACGTACCAGTCCTGTCTTCCTGCAGCGCCTGTTGGAGGCTGAGGTGCCCGAAATCAACGACGGACTCATCTCCATCCGCAAGATAGCCCGCATGCCGGGCGACAGAGCCAAAGTGGCTGTTGAGAGCTACGACGACCGCATCGACCCCGTGGGTGCCTGCGTAGGTATGAAGGGAAGCCGCGTGCACGGTATCGTGCGCGAACTGCACGGTGAGAATATCGATGTCATCCACTACACCTCCAACATCAAGCTCTTCATCCAGCGTGCGCTCGCTCCTGCCAATATCGACAACGACAGCATCGTCCTCGACATGGTGAACCACAAGGCTCAGGTGTACCTGCAACCCGACCAGGTGTCGCTGGCTATCGGTAAAAACGGTGTCAACATCAAACTGGCATCCATGCTCACCGAATACACCATCGACGTTTACCGTGTGAAGAACACTGACGAGGAAGACGATGTGGACCTCAACGAATTCAGAAATGAAATCGATGATTGGGTTATCGACGCTATCCAGCGCATCGGACTCGATACCGCAAGGAAAGTCATCAAAGCACCCCGTGAACTGCTGATTGGCAAAGCTGACCTGGAAGAGGAGACCGTTGATGAGGTCATCAGAATCTTAAAGAGCGAGTTTGAAAACGACACTGAGGCGAAAGAAGAAAACGCCTGACGACACACGCTCACACTTTTAGAGAGAAAGCGTGAGTCACAAACGAAACTTTAACCATCTAATTTTATTCAATATTACATAAATGAGTGTCAGATTAAGTAAAGCAATACGTGAATTGAACATAGGACTTCAAACGGCAGTTGATTTCCTGGAAAAGAAGAAAGAGCTGGGCGAGGTGAAAAGCGACCTGAATTTCAAACTCAACGACGCACAGTATGAGGCGCTCGTCGAACAGTTTCAGAAAGACAAGGAGCAGAAAAGCCAAGCCGACAAAATCTTCCCTAAACGAGCCAAAGAAAAGAAACGCACAGAGGAGAGCTCTCACAAGGCAGAAGACCTGCTGGACAGCAACAGACAGCAGTTCAAACCCTTGGGAAAATTAGATCTCAACAATCTGGGCAAGAAGACAACGGCTCCAGAGCGTGTGGCAGATACCAAAAAAGCTGACACCGCACAACCCGTCATACCCACAGCGGAACAGAAGCCTGCTGCCGAGGCTGCTGCCACTGAGACAAAAGCCGACAAACAAGCCGCCGACAAAACGGCTCAAACTGTCGCACAAAGCACCGAAAAACAAGTAGAAACCGAGGTCAAGGAAAAGACAGAAACCGCTGTCAAGCCCGAGACCGCAGAGGTTCCTGCGAAAGTGCAGCCTGAGACAAAAGAGGTTGCCGCTACAGAGAAAGCGGAGACGCCGAAAGAGCCTGACACAGAGAAGGCTGAACCAGAAAAAGCCGCATCGGAAAAGGAGGAAGCAGCCGAACCGCAAGATGCACCTGCACAACAGACTTCGGAAGAAGGTTCTAAAATCTTCACACTCAAGAGTGAGCAGAAGGCCGCTCCCAAGGTGAATGTGCTGGGAAAAATCGACCTCGACTCCATCAACCAAAGCACCCGTCCGAAAAAGAAATCGAAAGAAGAACGGCGCAAGGAACGCGAGGAGAAAGCACAACAGCAGCGCGGCGAAAAGAAAAAACGCGCACGTATCGGTGCTGAGCGTGTGGACATCAACGCCGCAGTCAACCAAGGCGGCGGTGGCGGTCAGCAGAAGAAGAACAACAACCAAGGCGGAGGCAACAATAACCAAGGCGGCGGAAATAACAACCAAGGCGGCGGAAACAATAAGAAGAAAAACCGCAAACGCCCGCAGAAACCTCTGGAGGTGAATGAAGAGGATGTAGCACGTCAGGTAAAAGAGACATTGGCACGCCTCACATCCAAGTCGCAGAACAAGAAAGGCGCGAAGTACCGTAAGGAGAAGCGCGAGGCTGTGCAGGAGAAACTCATGGAGGAGAACGAGGCAGCACGCGCCGAGAGCAAGGTGCTCAAACTGACCGAGTTTGTGACTGTGAGCGAACTGGCTTCGATGATGAATGTGCCTGTGGTGAAAGTCATCGGCACATGTATGAGCGTAGGTATTATGGTGTCTATCAACCAACGTCTCGACGCCGAGACCATCAATATCGTGGCCGACGAGTTCGGTTTCAAGACCGAATATGTGAGTGCCGAGGTGAGCGAGGCCATCCATGAGGAAGAGGACGACGAGAACGACCTGACCTTCCGCGCCCCCATCGTCACTGTCATGGGACATGTGGACCATGGTAAGACCTCACTGCTCGACTACATCCGCAAGACCAACGTCATCGCGGGCGAGGCCGGCGGTATCACACAGCACATCGGCGCATACAACGTGACATTAGGCGACGGACGCCGCATCACGTTCCTCGACACCCCCGGACACGAGGCCTTCACCGCCATGCGTGCCCGTGGAACACAGGTCACCGACATCGCCATCATCATCATCGCTGCCGACGACAGCGTCATGCCGACTACCAAGGAAGCCATCGCACATGCCCAGGCAGCCAATGTGCCCATGGTGTTCGCCATTAACAAGATAGACAAACCAGGTGCCAACCCCGACAAGATTCGAGAAGACCTGGCCAACATGAACCTGCTTGTGGAAGACTGGGGCGGTAAGTACCAGTGTCAGGAGATTTCTGCCAAGAAAGGCATCGGCGTGGACGAGTTGCTCGAAAAAGTGCTGCTCGAAGCCGAGATGCTGGAACTTAAGGCCAACCCCAACCGCAAGGCCACGGGCAGCATCATCGAGTCGTCGCTCGACAAAGGACGCGGATACGTCTCGACCGTATTGGTGTCGAACGGTACGCTGAAGGTGGGCGACGTGGTGCTCGCCGGTACGGCACACGGACGCATCAAGGCCATGTTCAATGAGCGCAACCAGCGTATGCAACAGGCCGGTCCCGCCGAACCCGCCATCATCCTCGGTCTGAACGGAGCTCCGACCGCCGGCGACTCGTTCCACATCATGGAGAGTGAGCAAGAGGCACGTGAGATAGCCAACAAACGCGAACAGCTGCAACGTGAACAAGGACTGCGCACACAGACGCGCACCACACTGGAAGACATCAGTCACCGCATCGCACTGGGCGAGTTCAAGGAGCTCAACCTCGTGGTCAAAGGCGACACCGACGGTTCTGTGGAAGCACTCAGCGACTCGTTCATCAAACTCTCTACCGAGAAAATCAAGGTCAACGTCATCCGCAAGGGTGTGGGACAAATCTCTGAGAATGATGTGCAATTCGCCGACTCCTCCGACGCTATCATCGTGGGCTTCCAGGTGCGCCCCTCTGCCGACGCACGTCGCATCGCCTCGCAAGAGGGTGTGGAAATCAACACCTATTCGGTCATCTATGATGCCATCGAGGATGTGAAAGACGCTATGATTGGCATGCTCGACAAGGTGAAGAAAGAAATCGTCACCGGACAGGTCGAGGTGCGCGAGGTTTACCACATCTCCAAGGTGGGTGCCGTGGCAGGTGCCATGGTCACCGAAGGAAAGGTGCACCGCAACGACAAGGCACGTCTGGTGCGCGACGGTATCGTGGTACACACCGGCGACATCAATGCCCTCAAACGTTATAAGGACGATGTGAAAGAGGTAGGTGTCAACTTCGAATGCGGTATCTCACTGGTCAACTTCAATGATATCCAAGTGGGCGACATCATCGAGACATTCACCGAGATTGAGGTGCAGCAGAAACTGTAGAATCTATAGTACCCATCAATAGAGGCACAGCAAGAGCTGTAGCATCTATAGTACCTAAAATCATAGACTTATGTCTAAAGAAGGTCAGAGACACGACGAGGATACGTCTGACAATGAGTTTGTCAGACGTATCGCCGAAAAAAAATATGAATTTGGCTTCACCACCGAAGTACATACCGAGATTATCCAAAATGGTCTGAACGAAGAGGTGGTACGGCTCATTTCCGCAAAAAAAGGAGAACCCGACTGGATGCTCGACTTCCGGCTTCGGGCTTTCCGTTTTTGGAGGGAACAGCAACAACCCTCCTGGGGGCACGTCAATCTGCCTCCCATCGACTATCAAGCCATCTCTTACTATGCCGACCCCTTGGCAAAGAAGAAGACGACCAACGACGGCAAAACACCCACCATCGACGACATTGACCCGGAGGTGATGAAGACCTTCGACAAACTTGGCATTCCCCTTGAGGAACGTATGGCACTCAGCGGTATGGCCGTGGATGCCATCATGGACTCGGTATCGGTGAAGACCACCTTCAAGGAGAAATTAGCTGAGAAAGGCATCATCTTCTGTTCCATCGGCGACGCCATCAAGAATCACCCCGACTTGGTACGGCAATACCTCGGCACCGTGGTGCCCTACCGTGATAATTTCTTCGCCGCGCTCAACAGCGCCGTGTTCAGCGACGGCTCCTTCGTCTATATTCCCAAGGGGGTGAGATGCCCCATGGAACTCAGCAGTTATTTCCGCATCAATGCGCGCAATACGGGACAGTTTGAGCGCACACTCATCATCGCCGACGACGATGCCTATGTGTCGTATCTCGAGGGATGTACCGCTCCTATGCGCGACGAGAACCAGCTGCATGCCGCTATCGTTGAAATCATCGTCAACGAAAGGGCTGAGGTGAAATACTCGACCGTGCAGAACTGGTATCCTGGCGATGAGAACGGACGAGGCGGTGTGCTCAATCTCGTGACCAAACGAGGAGAGTTGCGCGGTGCCGACTCGAAACTGTCATGGACACAGGTGGAGACCGGCAGCGCCATCACCTGGAAATACCCATCGTGCATCCTACGCGGCGACCGTTCTCAAGCGGAGTTCTACTCCGTGGCTGTGACCAACAACTACCAAGAGGCCGACACCGGTACGAAGATGATACACCTGGGACGCGACACCAAGAGTACCATCATCTCTAAAGGCATCAGTGCCGGACATAGCCAGAACTCCTACCGTGGACTGGTACGCGTAGGGACGAAGGCAGATAATGCACGCAACTACAGTTCATGCGACAGTTTGCTGCTGGGCAGCGACTGCGGTGCCCACACCTTCCCCTACATGGACATCCACAACGACACCGCCATTGTGGAGCATGAGGCCACAACGAGCAAAATCAGTGAAGACCAGCTCTTCTACTGCAACCAACGGGGCATACCTACAGAACAAGCCGTGGGACTTATCGTCAACGGTTATGCCAAAGAGGTTCTCAACAAACTGCCCATGGAATTTGCCGTCGAGGCGCAGAAACTCCTCTCCGTATCGCTTGAAGGAACTGTGGGGTAAGAGCTACCAGCTAATGTCCAAGCTCCCAAACTCCTAAAACTCCCAAACTCCCAGCTAATGTCCAAACTCCCAAACTCCTAAACTCCCAAACTCCCAGCTAATGTCTTCACTCCTCCACTCCTTCACTCCTTCACTCCTCAGTATTGTCCAAACTCCAAAACTCCAAAAAATGCTACAAGTCAAGAATTTGCACGCCCGCATCGGCGAAAAAGAAATATTAAAAGGCATCGACCTCACCATCCACGATGGTGAGACACACGCCATCATGGGTCCCAACGGTTCAGGCAAAAGCACTCTCAGCGCCGTACTGGTGGGAAATCCGCTCTATGAAGTGACTGAAGGCACCATCCTCTTCAACGGCAAAAACCTCTTGGAGATGAAACCCGAGGAACGGGCACATGAGGGACTCTTCCTCTCCTTCCAATATCCTGTGGAGATACCCGGTGTGTCGATGACCAACTTCATGCGTGCCGCCATCAACGAGAAACGGAAATACGAAGGACTGCCAGCTCTCAATGCTGCCGAATTTCTCAAACTCATGCGCGAGAAACGGAAGATTGTGGAACTCGACAGCAAGTTATCGTCACGTTCCGTCAACGAGGGATTCAGCGGCGGCGAGAAGAAACGCAATGAAATCTTCCAGATGGCCATGCTCGAACCTAAGTTGGCTATCCTTGACGAGACTGACTCCGGCCTTGATGTCGATGCCATGCGCATCGTAGCCGAAGGAGTCAACAAACTACGGACAGCCGACAACAGCCGCATCGTCATCACCCACTACGACCGGTTGTTGGAGATGATACGGCCCGATGTGGTGCATGTGCTCTACCAAGGGCGCATCGTCAAAACCGCCGGTCCCGAACTGGCTGTGGAAATCCAGGAGCGCGGCTACGACTGGATCAAGTCTGATTCTATGTAGGTGTCACTATAGATACTATAGATTCTATAGACACTATAGTTACTATAGCTATAGTAACTATAAACACTATAGGCACTATAAAAAATAAAAAAGAATGAAAAGCGAAAGCCAATATATAGACCTTTTCCGCGAAGCTGAAGAACTGATTGTCCGCCACTCGTCAGCACCGATGAACGCTGTGCGCCAAGCAGCGTTCGATGATTTCGTGCGATTGGGGTTTCCCTCAAAAAAGGTTGAACGCTATAAATACACTGATATTGACGAGCTGTTTGCGCCCAACTACGGTCTGAACCTCAACCGTCTGGAGATACCGGTCAATCCCTACGATGCTTTCCGCTGCGATGTGCCCAACCTCAGCACGTCGCTCTACTTCGTGGTCAACGATATGTTCTACAACCGGCTGTTGCCCAAAAGCACCCTCCCCGAAGGTGTCGTGGTAACGTCGTTGCAGCAATATGCAGAATCGCACCCCGATTTTGTAGGCCGCTATTACGCCCGCATTGCTGATACGAAAGAGGATGGCATCACTGCACTCAACACCATGCTGGCACAAGACGGACTGCTCGTCTATGTGAAAAAAGGAATACAAGTGGAGCGCACCATCCAGGTCATCAATATCCTCCGGTCGGATGTCGATTTGATGGTCAACCGCCGTGTGCTGGTGGTATTGGAAGAGGGAGCATCCGCCAAACTGCTGTTCTGCGACCATGCCGCCGACGACCGCAGTTTCCTCGCCACACAGGTCATTGAAGCCTACGTGGGCGTCCAAGCGTCACTGGAGCTGTATTGCCTGGAGGAGACACACTATAAAAACACCCGTGTGAGCAATCTCTACATCGAGCAGCAGGCCAACAGCCATGTCATCCACCAGCTCATCACCCTGCATAACGGCATCACACGCAACCGCACCGACCTCGTTTTCCGTGGCGAAGGAGCAGAATGCACACTCAACGGCTGCGTCATTGCCGACCGTCAGCAACATGTGGATAACAACACGCTCATCGACCACCAGGCAGGCCACTGCACTTCAAACGAGTTGTATAAATACGTACTTGACAACCAGGCTGTGGGCGCCTTCGCCGGACGGGTGTTGGTGCGACATGGCGCACAGAAGACCGTGTCGCAAGAGCGCAATCAGAATCTCTGCGCCACCCGTGAAGCACGTATGTTCACCCAGCCCATGCTTGAAATCTACGCCGATGATGTGAAGTGCTCGCATGGCAGCACAGTGGGACAGCTCAACGATGCCGCCCTCTTCTATATGCAGCAACGCGGCATATCGTTGCACGAGGCCAAATTGCTCTTACAGTTTGCTTTCGTCAATGAGGTCATCGACCAGATATCACTCATCCCGTTGCGCGACCGTCTCCATTATCTGGTGGAAAAACGTTTCCGCGGCGAACTCAGCAAATGCGAGGGATGCAAGCTGTGTAAATGAGGGGTGAGAGGTAAGAGATGACTCCTACCTGACGCCTCTGTTTGTCAATTGTGACTGCGAAGCTGATGAGCTTGCGAATAATTATGAATTGTGAATTATGAATTGTAATATCCGCTCCGATTTCCCCATACTCTCGCGTACGGTCTATGACCGGCCGCTGGTGTATTTAGACAATGGCGCCACCACCCAGAAACCACTCTGTGTGCTTGATGCCATGCGCGATGAATATCTCAACGTCAATGCCAATGTGCATCGTGGCGTGCACTACCTCTCGCAACAGGCCACCGACCTGCACGAGGCTGCACGAGAGACGGTGCGACGGTTCATCAACGCCCGTTCCACCTCCGAGATTATCTTCACCCGGGGCACCACCGAGAGCATGAACTTAGTGGCCTCCTCATTCTGCGACGCTTTCATGGGCGAGGGCGACGAGGTCATTCTTTCCGTCATGGAGCACCACTCCAACATCGTGCCATGGCAGTTGCAAGCGGCGAAGAAAGGTATCGCCATCCGTGTCATCCCCATGAACGACCGTGGCGAGCTCGATATCGATACCTACCGACAGTTGTTCAACGAACGCACACGCATCGTCAGTGTGGCTCACGTGAGCAATGTGCTCGGCACCATCAATCCCATTGAGGAGATGATTCGCATTGCCCATGAGCATGATGTGCCCGTGCTCATCGACGGGGCACAAAGTACGCCTCACTTTGCCGTGGATATGCAAGCGCTCGACTGCGATTTCTTCGCTTTCAGCGGACACAAGATTTACGGTCCCACAGGCATCGGCGTGCTCTATGGAAAAGAAGCATGGCTCGACCGGTTGCCACCCTACCAGGGCGGAGGCGAGATGATTGAGAGTGTGAGTTTCGAGAAAACCACGTTCGAGCGGCTGCCTTTTAAATTTGAGGCAGGCACGCCCGACTTCGTGGCATCGGTGGGTTTAGCAAAGGCATTAGATTATGTGTCTGCATTGGGCATGGACCGCATCCATGCACATGAGGAAGACCTGACCCGATATTGCATGCAACAACTGCGCACCATCGAGGGTATGCGTATCTTCGGCGAGGCAGAACAGAAAGATGCTGTCGTCTCGTTCCTCGTGGGCAACATTCACCACTTAGACATGGGCACGCTGCTCGACCGACTGGGCATCGCCGTGCGCACCGGACACCACTGCGCCCAACCCCTCATGATACGCTTGGGCATACAAGGCACCGTACGCGCCTCGTTCGCGCTCTATAACACGCGCGAAGAGGTGGACGCCCTTGTGGCTGGCATCCGGCGCGTCAGTCAGATGTTTTAAAGGTGTAGGGGTTGAGGGATGGGGGTTTAGCGTTCTCATCCCTTAGCCAAAGCTCTTTCATAGACCGTTTTTCTTGCATTTCCACAGCGAGAAAGCGAAGAAACCGATGAAGGCCATACGGAGTACCTCCGGGCACGGCAGGGGCAAAATGGTGAGCATGAACGAAACAACAGAGGCGGTAATCCACCGCGACTGCCCAATGGTTACGTTTTTTTCTGTCATGCGGCAATAATATTGGCGCACCATCTCACTGAAACTGATGTTTTCCACGGTTGAAGAATGTGTCATAATTGTTGAATTTTGAATGTTGAATGTTGAGTGTTGAGTTGTCGCTTCGCGATTACGAATTATGAATTATGAATTGTGAATTCTCACGTTTTCTGTGGCAAAAATACGGCGGGGTTGTGCACAAATAGTTCACTCCAAATATTTACCCTAATATTTAACATCTTTTAATAAAAATATGCTCAAAAGTCATTATCATGAGGGATTGATAGAGGCGGGATGCGATGAAGCGGGGCGCGGTTGCCTGGCAGGCAGCGTCTATGCGGGTGCTGTCATCTTCCCGACTGACTATGAGAACGCCGACCTCAATGACTCCAAGCAACTCACTGACAAACGACGGCACCAGTTGCGCGAAATCATCGAGCGCGATGCTATCGCATGGGCTGTAGGCATCGTGACTGCTGAGGAAATCGACCAAATCAACATCCTCAACGCTTCCATCCTGGCCATGCACCGTGCGTTGGACGGACTGAAAGTACGGCCCGAGGCGGTCATCGTCGATGGCAACCGCTTCAAGCGCTACCAGTCATTGCCCTATGCCACCATCGTCAAGGGGGATGCGAAGTATCTTTCCATCGCTGCAGCCAGCATTCTCGCCAAGACCTACCGCGACGATGAGATGGACCGTCTGGCTGAAGAATACCCGCACTACGAATGGCAACGCAACAAAGGCTATCCTACGCGCGCCCACCGCGCCGCCATCGAAGCGTATGGCATCACACCTTACCACCGCCGCTCCTTCCGCCTGACAGAAGAGAAAGAACTCAGCTTTGATTTTGAAGAATAGAAAAACCACCACAATACATGCGCCACGATAAATTGCAAAAAGAGTTGGAACTGTTGGCCCTGCTGGCCGACAACCACCACTACACCGTCAGCGAGATATGCGAGCAGACAGGCATCTCGAAGCGCAGTATGTATTACTATCTGAACTTTTTTGAGCAGGCGGGTTTCAAACTCGAGAATCACAACGGCATATATCAACTCAGCCGTCAATCACCTTTCTTCCGGCATTTGTTCGACATCATCAATTTCACCGAGGACGAGGCCGTCACGCTCCAGCGGCTACTTCTTCAGGTAGATACGCCCGATGCCGTGATAGCCAAATTAAAGCGCAAATTCGAGCGGTTCTACGACTTCCACATCCTCAGCGATGAAACGCTCCGGCGCAAAAACGCACAAATCGTCAGCACCCTCTACGATGCAGTGAAATACGAGCGGCAGGTATGGTTGCGAGGCTATTCCTCACCCAACAGTAATACAACGAGCGACCGTTTGGTGGAACCGTTTCACTTCATGAATAACAACCGCGAGGTGCGATGCTATGAGATTGCCTCGGGCATGAATAAGACCTTCAAACTCTCACGCATGGACAGCGTGGAGATGCTTGACGAAGAGTGGCAGCACCGCGATGAACACAAAGAGGTGTTCACCGATATCTTCATGTTCAGCGGCGAGGAACGCCACCACGTGGTGCTTCGCATGGGGCGTTTGGCAACCAACCTGATACGCGAGGAATATCCAGCCTCGGAACCACACATCACAGCGGAGGATGACAGCCATTGGCTTTTAGACATCGAGGTGTGCAGTTTTCTCGGCATCGGCCGTTTCATCCTTGGTCTATACGATGATATCGAGGTATTAGGCGGTGATGACTTGAAAGCCTATTTGAGAGAAAAAAGCAAGGCGCTTATTAAAAGCTCTACTTTCAAGAAGTAAAGAAGTTATCATTTTTCTGTCTTCAGCAGCACCTTGGTGCCGTCGGAACGGGTGGTGGCAAAGATATAGGTGTCGCCACCATCGGCCAAATGCAGACGACGGCGCAAATCGGCTACGGACATGGGGAAATTCCGGGTTGTGATATTGGCACAGGTGATGCCCGAGAAGTTCTCGCGCAACTCTTTTTTGTTCATGCTGCTCATGCCCGAGATACGGAACTGCCTTCCGGGGAAGTCAGCCACGGGTGAGTCGCTCACGAAAAGGTGGCTGTTGGCGGCGATAGCCTTCAGACCGTAACGCCGGCAGACTTCGCCAAAACATCCGGCTTTCATCAATGCCGCATTCGGCTCGAAGAGCCACCAACCCTCAAGTCTCTCCCCTCCCTCCACAATGGGCACGGCATTCCCCCGCCCCTCATCAGGACAATATGTAAACACTTCGTCGTCGTTTACACAATAAATCATCAGGTGGGAGGAACCGCCTCCCACGACCACCAGCAGTTCCTTACACTCATTGGCTGCAGCCACGATATGCACCTCGCGCACCACTTCGGCACCGGCAGCATGGTTGAGCGCGGTCACCGTCTGATGCCAGTCGAGCATGGGCGACAGTTTCAACATGATGATGCCAGCCCGACGTATGAGCAGTGGCAACAATGCGATGATGTCGGGTGTGCAGTCTGTGATGGCGTAGGTACGGTTTCCTTGCGCATCACGGCGGGCAGGGTCGGCATAGATAAGTGCGGCCGGCGGCAACGTCGGCAACAGTTCTGTGCAGTCGCCACAGCGCACTTCGGTCTGTGTCAGTCCCAGTAAGGCGAAATTATGCCGGGCAATGTCGCAGAGATTCGTTTGCTTTTCTATAAAAAAGGTACGTGTGAAAAGCGGTGCCAGGGCAGCGTGATCGATACCGAAACCACCCGTCAGGTCTATCATCACCCTTTCAAGCGCTACAAGCTCTATCTCAGCAGGAGGGGTCTGTTGCGACAGCCATCTACGGGCGAGGGCAGCCTTATATCGTGCCGTCTGTTCCGACGAGCATTGCTCCATGGCCAACTGAGGGGGAAAGATGATACCATCTGTTGCCGCCCATGAGGGCAGTTTGGTACGGGCCCGCTGCCAACCAGCAATTTGTTCAGCGACAAAGCGACCATCAATATCGGTGCGCTTTGCCGCTAACAATGCCACCTCACGAACATCTTCTTCACGATGCTCGCGGATGAAAAGGGTCTCCCCTTGCTCCATGCCCCTTGCCCCGAAAATCAGAACTTCACCTCGGGAGCTTTCTGAGCACCCTCTTCAGCTTGG
This sequence comes from uncultured Prevotellaceae bacterium, assembly GCA_946404865.1. GTDB lineage: Bacteria > Bacteroidota > Bacteroidia > Bacteroidales > Bacteroidaceae > Prevotella. The sequence continues at coordinate 3,463 of CAMJFC010000053.1, read as the reverse complement.
AACGACTCGGCTTTCTCGAATCCGAACATACCGGCTAAGAGGTTTGTGGGGAACGAGCGAACTGACTTGTTGTATTCCGCCACACTGCTGTTAAAGAGATTACGTGCTTCGTTGATGCGGTTCTCCGTTCCTTCCAACTGATGCTGAAGGTCGAGGAAGTTCTGGTTGGCTTTCAAGTCAGGATAACTCTCGCCCACGGCAATCAACTTACCCAGCGCACCACCCAGTTCGCTTTGTGCTTTCTGGAAAGCCTTAATCTGCTCGGGTGTGGCATTGGCCAGGTCCACCTGCGTCTGCATGGCTTTGGCGCGAGCCTCGACCACCGCCTTGAACGTCTCCTCCTCGTGTTTGGCATAGCCTTTCACGGTCTCGACCAAATTAGGCACCAAGTCGGCTCTGCGCTGATAGGCCGACTGCACATTGGCGGAGGCCTTCTCCACCTCTGTCTGTTTGCCCACCAAACCGTTATAAGATGAAAAGCCCCAAACGGCTAAGACAGCGACGATTCCCAAAAGAACCATCAGTGATTTACTCATTTTCATAACTTTACTTTTTTATTAGTGATTGATAAATGTTTCGCACCACATACGCCAGATACGACATAAAGTCTTAACGGGTTTTGAAGATTTGGCTTGCGTTGATATCCACCCCCCTCTCCCGTCGGAGAGGGGTTGGGGGTGAGGCCTACCAACTCGAGCTTGCGCCACCGCCGCCGAAACTGCCGCCGCCGAAGCTGCCGCCACCGCCACCAGACCAGCTGCCACCGCCAGACCAGCCACCTGACCAGCCGCCACTGCCAGCGGAGAAACCTCCTCCGCCGCCACTTCTGCCACTACCCTGACAATAGAGAACGAAAAGGCAGATAATCATCAAGACGACGAAACTCCACCAACTGAACTCATCCTCTCCTCCGCCTGCGGCACCTTGGTCGAGCACAGGGTCGAGACCCGTACTGAGTTTATCGTAGATGGCTTGACAGGTCTGCAGCACCGCATGGTCGGGGTCGCCTCGGCGCATATTTCCAGAGATATATGTATCGCCGATGCGACCGCAAAGCAGGTCGGTCAAATCGCCTTCCAGTCCTCGACCGGGAGCGATAAACGACATATGGTCCTCCACGGCAATGACCATCACCAGTCCGCGGTTGGTCTCTTTCCTGCCCACACCGTATTTGTTGCCCACATCCTGGGCCATACGGAACGTGTCGCCTCCCTTCACATGACTGACAATGATGAACACCGACTCAATCTGATAGTTTCTCTCCAATTGAGCCAGCACCATGTCGGCCGAATCGCGATACACTTCCTGCATGATATTCTCCGGGTCGCACACATAACGCGTGCTATCGCGCAGATGTACCATAGGTATGTCGTCAGCACTCCATTCGGTTTTCTGCCATGTGTTGGGATTGTCTTGGTCATAGACATATTCCGTCTGTCCGTCTGAGCCTGTCTCCTCCTCATCGACGCAAGCACCATAGATGATGAGAATAGCAAAGAACGCCAATATGATGTGTTTCTTCCGCATAGTTGCACTTTTAGTTGCAAAGATACGATTAAGTGAGCAAAAACGCAAATTTTTTTGCAGTTTTTCGAACGAGAGTATCTTCGGGCGACAGCCCAAAGATACAATATAGTGAGCAAAAACGCAAATTTTTTTGCAGTTTTTCGAATGTGAGTATCTTCGGGGGGAGTTTAGGAGTTTTGAAAAAACAAACTAATATTCTTGATTTTTTGTTAAAAACCGTTTGTTCTGCTTACATTTGCCCGGTAAAATGTCTATATAATTATAGACGAACCATTTAATCAATCATTTAAAGATGAAAAAGAATCATTATTTCCTACAAATCCTATTTGTCTGCTTTGCCGCATGCGGCATCGCGGTCAGCAGTTGTTCCAAGAAAACAGAGACCGAAACGCAAACGGCTCAAAATGCAGAGCAAACCGACGTAAAAACAAAGCAAGCTGAAGAGAAACCCGTGTCAGGCGAAACGGTGGTGGTTGCCTTGCAACCCTTCAGCGACTATTCGCAAGCTGAGACTAAGAAGATGGCAGACGAGCTCAAGAAATATTGGAAAGAACTGCCCATCGAGGGCAATTGGGAGTTTCGTGTGTTGTCTCCCATCACCCCTGGAACCGAACTGCTTAACGAAGCGAAAGCCAGATTGGATGCCGCAAAAATACTCAACCGTTTTTCGGAGACAGCCAACGACCATTATGTCATCATTGGACTCACGCACAAAGACATCTCACACAAAGCGAGCGACAGACCCGGTGGCGACGGTCCTAACGGATGGGGAGTCTTTGGGTTATCTTACATGAACAAACATGTGAGTGTCGTATCTGATTACCGTGAGAAAGTCAAATCACAGTTTTGGAAAACAGCTACCCACGAGTTCCTCCATGCCCACTTCGGTCTGCCTCACTGCCCGGGCAATGACCTCAAATGCATCATGAAGGATGCCGAGGGCAAACCAAAGACACACTTGCAAACGAATATTTGTGACATTTGCAGAGCAAAAATGAAAAAATAGTTCAGGTTGAGGGTCTTATGCAAAAGTAGCTGAGAAACCAGTTTATCAACAAGTTCTTGACAAATACAATTGGAATGACTAATACGCAACAAACAGAAGCGCGGCAGAGGAATCTACTGCGCTTCATCCACGCACAAGACAGCGGAGGTATCTACGAAAACACTGAGACCTATCAGACAGCCCTGGAAGAAATACGTAATGGTCACAAGCGAACGCATTGGATTTGGTATGTCTTTCCTCAGATGAAAGGATTAGGTCATTCCGATATCTCCCGTTTCTACGGCATCGATGGTCGTGAAGAAGCAAAGGATTATCTCAACCACCCGATACTCAGGCAGAGATTGATTGATGCTTTTCAAGCCATCCTCGATTCCGATCATTCCGTATATGACATCTTTGGCAATGATACAATAAGAGTCCGTGCTTGTGCCCTGCTGTTTAACTCCATCGAAGAAATCCCAGCGATTAAAGGAGTTATCAGTCGGTATATGTGGTCATAAATGGTAAGAGAACTACTCCATGAGTGGTTCTCTTTATTTTTATGCCTAAAGTGATTCTTGTCGGATTACTTTTCGATGAACAGTTACTTCTCAACCAATAAAAGATATTTTTTTCTTCCAACAGCAGGTTTAAATCGATTTTTATAATTATCTTTGCACGAAATTACACAAAGAAAGACTGATATGAAATACCTGCGGCAATTTCTATATCTCACTGTTATCCTATTGATGGCATCTTGCTCCGGCAACGACACCAAATACCGAATCGGGGTGTCGCAATGCTCAGACGATATTTGGCGCAACTGGCAAAACGCCGAACTAAAGATGGAGGCCAATTTCCACGAAGGGGTAGAACTGATTTTCGCCTCGGCACAAGACAACAGCGAACGACAGACGCAACAGATAGACAGCCTCGTAGCCAGCGGCATCG
>CAMJFC010000052.1 GCA_946404865.1 uncultured Prevotellaceae bacterium | reverse complement strand
ACTGGTAATCGGGCGAGTCGATGTCGGTGCCGTTGTACCATTCCATCGTCATGGCGTTGTTGGGGCAATGGAATTCCGAGTGCTTTGGCAGCCACTCCTTATAGAACATTTGGTACTGCTCTTGAAAGGCTATCATTCCGCCCTCAAAATGCATCTTCAGCCACTTGCCGCTATGAATAGGGAATAGTTTCATTCCCTCTGGCACCTCGCCACCTTTATATATTCCACCGATGACGTATGTAAAGGTGTTCTTGCTGCAAGCACCAAAGTTTGCCTCCCAACAGGTTGCACAATTATGGTTGGGGATGACGCAGGTGCAGAGCCCGAACTCGCCAACTCCGTTGTCGAAAGCCGCTTTTTGGAAAGTATTGGGTACTTGTTTCTCAAACACCACAGGCTTGATAATCTTTTCCACATACTCACCCCAAAACTTAGGGCATTCTTCTTTCGCTTCATTGAAAGCAATTTTCTTGGCCATGCCAATGATATGCACTCCGTCTAACGTAATAATCTCGTGTTTCATATTTCTTCAATTTGTATAGTTCAAAATGTAATCGTGACAAAACCGTTGCACATTGTCTGTGTGGGGGATGCCGCAAGAGTTAAGGCCACCTTTGCTATTCTCCACGTATGACCATAACGTCCTGCCCAGAACGAGGCAGTGATGTCGAGACCGCCAGTGCGGTAGTTCACATCAAGGTTATTGGTCAAAGTATGGCCATACTGATATACACCTTCGAGGTTGTCTTGGAAACTAATGCCTTCGCCCTGAGCCTTTTTCAGTGTGATGCGCACCACGGCCTTGGTCGAGGCGGCATACCGGGCGCCAGGGTTCTGAACCACATCCACATGCTGTATCTGATCAGAGCGCAATCGCGAGAGTTCCTTCATGTCCTGCACCTTTCGTCCATTAATGTACACCTCGGCATCGCCACGTCCCAGCACCTTGACGTCACCATCGCGCTCGGCCTCTACCGACGGTATCTTCGACAGGGCATCACTTACCGTGCCCGCTTTCTCCAAGATGGTTCCTGCAACGGTCGTCCGCATGGCATCGCCCTTCACGTGGGTCTTCGGCAACAGCCCCTTCACCACGACCTCGCTGAGTAGTTGCGCATCTTCCTTCATCTGGATGGTCAGCCCCTCACCCGCATTTATATATAAGGTCTGATAACCCATGCTGTCCACCTTGAACACGCCATTGTTAACATTCGTCACAATCTTGAACACGCCCTGCTCGTCGGTCATCGCACCTTGTACAAATGCCGAGTCGGGCAATGACAGCAACACCACATTCACGTAGGGCATCGGTTCGCCCTTCTCGTCAATCACTCGTCCGCCCCAGTCCTGTGTCTTAGCAAACGACATCATCGTCATCATTATTGAAACCATCAGCGCTGCCAGTCTCATTGTTCTCATATCATTTATATTTTAAATCTTCGTCTGTTTGACGCTGCAAATGTACGATTCGTTGCAGGAACCACAAAATATCTGGGATATTCTGCATGATTCTGTGACAGACGGCACGACGACCTTCTAATTCTCCACTTTATCTTACTTTGAGCGAGCCTCGTTGAATTTCTTGTGATAATTGCTCTTCACTTTGTACTACATCAGTTGAAGTTTGTTGCTGGCTTACTCCCACGGGAGAAGTCCTCTCTCCTCCGCTTCTTTGTTGTTGTACTCCTGAAACGCGTCCTTCAATTCTCTGGACAATTTGTTGTACTCTTGTGGAGGTAAGTTCTGTAAGTTGCGAAATGTCTCTTGTGATAGAGGCAATTTGACGTTCTTGAAGTCTTCCGCTGTTAATTTCATTTTCTAAATGATTTTAAAAAGTTATACAATTATTCTTCATCAATGGTATAGTCCCAGTTAAGAGCAACCAGACACAATAAACCAGATTTATTAGCTGCCCCCAACTCATTGGTACACAACAAAAAAGAGAAGTCTTCAACCTGACTTCTCTTTTTCTATTTGCGGAAGGTGAGGGATTCAAACCCCCGATACCCGAAAGGGGTATACCGGATTTCGAGTCCAGCGCGATCGATCACTCTGCCAACCTTCCTTCTTTGCGGATGCAAAAGTACTCGTTTTTGAAAAGATAAAAGAATGATTTGCCAACTTTTTCCCGAATTTAACACTACTTAACTTGTTGGGGCGTTTGGTTTCACACCATAGAATATAGAGTATTTGCTCGGTTGAGATTTCATAGAATGAGACATGCTTTATGTTTATCTGCGGCTCAAAAGAAGAATCTTATGATAATTTGTTCATTATTTTCTTTTTTGATTTTTTTCTTTATCTATTTCTTCGTACTTTTGCAGTATCATTACCCATAAGCTGAGTCAGACAACTCAGTTCCGCTCAACGACAATGAATCAAGGACAGGTTAACACCCTTCGCATCCGGGTCATCAGTACGGGCTTTTCCGTGTTAGCACTTGCTGTATTCAAGCCCTTTGGACTTGGAGCATGGCATTTGCAGGCATATACCCATTTGCTTGTTATATTTGTGTTAGGCGTGTTTGTCTGTCTTCTGACAGATGCTGTAATGAAGTATATCATAAGGATGTCATGCAACATAGATGACATTCGCCGCGACCCCATTTCGCCTAAGACGTTGGAAACGCAATCTGTCGACGACACACAGACAACAGGCAACAGCATCAACTCTTTTATCCGCAGCAATCTTATTTTCCAAATCATCAATACTGCTCTTGAGGCGTTGATGATTTGTCTCTATCGTCATTTTGTTCTGAACGGCCATATCGGTGAACTTGCGGGCGAGGCAGAAGGGACGGGGAATGTGTTGTCGTGGAGCAATTATTTTGAAACGCTTGCTATTATCGCATTCTGTTCGTTTGCCATCGGTTTGTATTGGAGGTTCAAGTTCCGCAGCAAGTATTTGGAAGCGGAATTAGAGGAGACCAAGGAGTTGAACAGTCAACTACAACGCATGCAACAGGAATTGGAGATGCGTACCAATCAGCGTGCCACTGACCAGAATCTTACTTCCGATGAAAAGAGTGAGATTGATGATGATTTGAAACAACTGCCGTTGGCTGTTACGCTGAGTGGTACGACCAGCGAGACGGTGTCGCTTATGGTTCCTGACCTCTTGTATATCGAAGCCGTCGGGAATTATGTGAAAGTATATCAGTGGCGCGACAATCAGGTTCAAGCTGACATGATTCGTGCCACCTCGAAGCAGATAGAGGAGAATCTGCGAGATTATCCCATGATTGTGCGTTGCCACCGCGCGTTTTTGGTGAATCTCGGGCAAGTGGAACGAATCGTCAGTCAGACGGGGTCAATGCGATTGATTATCAAGCATAGTCAGACGCCGATTCCCGTTTCGCGTAGTAACATGCCCGGGATAAAGAGAGCTATCGTAAAAAAAGAGGGATAAAGGCGAAGTTGCTGCAACTCGGCTTAAAAAATGAATCAAATTCATTTTGTTCTGCTCTCGTTTTTCCGTAACTTTGCACCATCATTGAATTTCATGACATGAAGGTAACTAAAAATCAATTTCTAAAGTGGTTCGCTATCACAGTCTGTTTCTTGGCTGTGGTCAGATTGATTTTCCCTTCAATTGCCGGTGACAAAGAGAAGCAGCAACCTCTTCAAGAGCAGAAAGACATCCAAATCAGCAAGGATGAGAAAAACGAAGAGCCTTCAACTGCCATGAAAGATGTTGATATCACCAAGGACGAAGCAAAAACAGCGACTCAGACAGTCATCGACTCCAGCAGCAACACGGCATCTGTTTTGCCGATGATGCGTCAGACGGTATTCACAAGGACATCCACCCGTTATACTGATTCGAACGGTGTACCCGTAAAACACCCAATCATCGGTGTTCATAGTTACAAAGAGTGCTTTCCCGATTCCAATGACGTGCAACTATCAGCCGCCACCAGTTTGGGCGTGTCGCCTATTGCTGACAGGCATGAAGCGGAGATGAAAAAGGCAGAGTTGGTGTATGTAGGTGCCAATCCCTATTTCGTGGTCCAGAAACTCAACAACAGTATTCCATATCTTGTGCCACGAGCCTCTTTGCTCCTGCAGGACATCGGTCGTAATTTTTTTGACAGTTTGCAGGTGAAACAGATACCACTGCATAAGATTATTGTCACCAGCGTGCTACGCACGACCGAAGATGTGTCAAAGTTGAAAGGAAAAAACCGTAATGCCACAGAGAATAGTTGTCACCTCTATGGCACTACGTTTGATATCAGTTACAACCGTTATGTCACGGTAACGGGGAATGACGGTAAAGAACGGCGCGAAGTATCCAACGACACCTTGAAATGGGTGTTATCCGAAGTGCTACGCGACTTGAGGCAGGAGAATCGCTGTTATATCAAACACGAAGTGAAACAGGGTTGTTTCCATATCACCGTGCGATAGAGAATATGTGCAGTTGCAACTCCCTCTTATTTGCTGTTCGGTCCGAAATCCGTTTTGCGCTCACGTTCCTTGATGAACCCATGCCGATAGGCGTATAGCAGTTCTTCCAAGTCGGCTATCTGACCTTTAATTTCCTTGCCCTTATCTGTGTCGTTCACCAACATCCGGTGCGATGACATCTCAACAATTTGCTCCGTGCTCTTAATATCGGTGCCTCTCAGTATCGCATCTTTGGCACTGGTGAAAGGCTCATGCTGCACCAGTTGGAATCCACGGCTATGATAGACCAATGTATATCCGGCTATACCAGTCTCATGGTGATAAGCTTGTGAGAATCCACCGTCGATGACCATCAGTTTCCCGCCTGCTTTGATGGGGTTTTCCCCCGTTTTCACATGTACCGGCACGTGTCCGTTGATGATGTGGCGATTGGGCTCCTCAACATGAAAAGCATCGAGAATGGCATCACACACTTGTGCATTATCGCGTAATTTATAATAATAGCCCTTCTCTTCGTGGTGGGTTTTCTTATCGGCGATGAAATAACGTTCAAAGGTAGCCATTTTTGACTTGTCGAACAATGGAGAGTCCTTACCACACCACAGGTACAGGAAATAGTCACGGGCATTGTTGCGCTCCACTGGGTCCGTGTCGCTTTGGAAGGCACTCCGTATCACCATCCCCGTATAATGCATGAGCTCCCATCCGCTATATTTCTTACCGTTGGGCATTTCCACAGCTTTTAATGTACCATCTTCATTTAAAGGAACTGAAGCGTGGAACAAGAGATTATTGTTGACTACTGCATACATACAACCATGTCCCAGCAACGAGCGAATATGGCGGTTCAATTTCTCGCTTACTTTGAAACTGTGTTTCAGTTTGCTAATTAAGCTCTGTTCCTCTTCTGTCAACTCATAGGGGTGCGAAGGGTCGATGGTGGGGAAGTGATTACTGGTCAAGTGATACGTTACTCCGTCAATCGTGATTGTGCCCTGTTCAAAATCAATATCATTGAGCAGTAACCTGTCGCTCATCTGCCATTCAGGATGGCGGCTGATGATGTTGCCCTCGAGTTTGAACTGTAAAATAGAGATGGCTTTATGCATCTGAGCTGTCAGTCGGCGGTTTTTCTCATCCATGGCATCGCCCGACAATTCTTTAGGGATAAATTCCGAGCAGGGGTCATCGCTATACATCTCCATGGCGAAAGTGGCTAACGGAACGAGGTTGATGCCGTAGCCCTCTTCCAAAGTGGCCATGTTACTATACCGCAGTGACAATCGTACGACATTGCAGATACATGCCTCATTGCCGGCACAAGCCCCCATCCATAAAATATCATGATTGCCCCACTGGATGTCCCAACTGTGGTATTTCTCCAAAGTGTCCATGATGATATGTGCTCCGGGACCACGGTCGAAGATGTCGCCCAAGATATGTAACTGGTCTATCGCCAGCCGGTGTATGACATTGGCTATCGCATGAATGAAATCGTCGGCGCGACCGGTGGTGATGATGGTTTCGATGATGGCACTGACGTAAGCGGTCTTGTTGGCATCATCGGTACGCTCATGCAACAGTTCTTGAATGATGTAACTGAAATCGGATGGCAGTGATTTGCGCACTTTCGAACGGGTATATTTGCTGGACACATCACGGCAGATGCGCACCAGCTGATGGATGGTGATGCGGTACCAGTCGTCCATGTCTTCCTCGCTTGATTTGATGAGCTCCAATTTCTGTTCAGGATAATAAATCAGCGTACACAACTCGCGTTTCTCCGACTCCCTCATTTCATTGCCGAAGAGCTCGTTGACTTTACGCTTAATATTTCCCGATGCATTTTTGATGACATGTTGGAAAGCTTCGTACTCTCCGTGCAGGTCGGCCAGAAAATGCTCCGTTCCTTTCGGCAGATTCAAAATAGCTTGCAAGTTGATAATCTCCGTACTGGCTTCCGCCACGGTAGGAAAACTTTGTGCGAGCAGATGCAGGTAATGCAAGTCTTGCGCGATATTATCATGTTTTTTCATAGTTGTCAGGTTTTTATCAAAAATGACAGATTTGATGGATTTTTTTCCTAATAGTTTCTGTTTTTCGGTCGTTAACAGGGGCTATGGGCATGAAACCGTGTTCTAAATACAGACATTCATGCAGTATCTGGTGCAGACGAGCAGCAAACGGAAGAATGCCGACCGATTTGAGCGACTTTACTGCTTCGCTTTCGTCTATCACCAAATGGCGGACATAAGTATAATAGTCGGTCAATTGCCTCATGCTTAGACGTTTATCCCTGAGCAGTTCGCGTATGTTTACCAGCATGTAAAACATCCCGCGTATCTCATCATTGATTATCTGATAGGCACGTTTTTTGTTTCTCTTGCTGTCATGAATCAACCCTGTGACAGGGAGAGGTTCTTCATTCGTTTCAGCAACATCGGGGAAACGGAGAATATTCGCCACGTCGATGCGGGGGGTACTCAGTTGCATACGAGCGACGCCGTCGAGCATGACATGCATGACGTGTTGGTCATGTGCCATAAGGAAAATGCGCCGCCATGAGGCTACAGTCAAACTGCGCAGGTTGAGAATCGACGGCCCGTCGAGCAGGTGCGTTTCTTCATCATCAGCCAGTCCGGCATGAAGGAGTGCGCTGAATGCCTCCTTCTCGTGTTCTTGCATTTCAATATAATAGGTCGTGTCAACCGTTTTCTGATAGAATGCGGCATAGGCTGTTTGCAAGGTCACTTCATCATCAATATCGCTCAGTTGTCCTATCCGTTTGTTCCATCCCAGCCTTCGCAATCCTTTTGCTTCTTGTTCCGTGCCGGCCCACAAGGCATCAGCCCGTTTAATGGTACGTTTCTGAAAAAGGAGTATTTGTGGAAAGTGCTTTGACCAGAAGTGGTCTTCGATGACTTTCTTTTCTAACTGTCCATGTGGTGAGATGACTACTTTAAAATTGCGGTTCTTGGCCCAAAGGCAAATCTTGGCCGTCACATAGCTCCAGCATCCGTGAATATGCACGATGTCGGGCATCGTGGCGTAAAGTATTTGCAGGAAACGGTTTTGGAGATGCACCAGATTGATAAACCTATGCGGTTTTTTGAGCATCTGGTAAATGATGAACCGACCGGAAGAGGAATAGGTGCGGTCGGCCCATAAGGTCACTATATAGGTTGCGGAACTGTTATTGGCGTCGGTCTGATTGCTCAGATCGGTCAAATAAGCTCGCGCGCTGTCTAATAATGGTATGTAGTGAAGTACTTTCATGTTTGTCAATCAAGGGATTAGACTTTATGGCTGATGAAATCATACTTGTCGGCATTTTCATAGCGGATACGGTTGCGTATGTTACGCCATATCATGCTCATCTCATAAGGGATGGCTTTCCATGCAGCGATAGGCTGACCGTATTCTTCCAAAGCCCTTTTGGCAATCATCATTCGTAAACAGACTGTGATGCAAAGGGCGACGAATGCAACGGCACATGCCATACACTGATGACGCACGATGCCAAAGACTGTGGCACAACCGATAGCGGCATAGTTGAGATACAACGCCCACTGGTCGATGTGGTACAGCAGGTAATGCCGCCGGGTGTGACGAAGGTGGTTGATGGTCTCTCTCAGGAAAATATGTTTGTTCTCCCATTGTTTTACGGTGGGCGTGTCTTCGGTCATCCAACTGTCTTCATGCAGACAGAGCCGTGTGTGTCCGTCAGCAAATTTATTAACCAGATAGTCGTATTCGCTGATGGTGTATTTCAAGTTGCCTTGAAACCCGTTACCATCTAAAAAAACTTTCTTGCGGATAGCGAGATGATAGCAGTTGGTACGATAAGCCGTATGTTGCTGCGCCTCGCGGAAAATATACAGAGCGGTGTAGAGGTGCTCAAAGCGATAATAGTCGGGAGCCGACGTATCATAGTTGGTATAGCCGAGCACCATGTCTGTGTCGTCGGTGAAATGTGCCGAGAGAGTAGAGAGCCAGTGGGTGGTATTGGGCTTGCAGGTAGGGTCGGTGATGACCACCCATTCATTTTTAGCCGCTTTCATGCCCAGCGTGATGGCCAGTTTTTTGCGGCTCATGTATCGTGATGTCTCTGGTATGAACGTGGAATAGAGATGGGGGTGTCCGCTATAGCGTTTCAGGATGTCCTCCGTCTGATGGTCATTTCTCTCGCCAACGATAATGACTTCATACCCCGGCTCATACTCTTGTGTGAGGAATAATGGCAGGTGCTCGTCCAACTGCCTCGCATTGCCATGCGAGGTGATGATGATGGTGACGGGGGGTAGTGATGACAGCAACGCATCATCAGTGTCTGTTTTCGGACGTCTGAAGAATGCGTTCAAATACGGGGTGGTCAGTGCTAATACTAACGTCACCCCGCATATCACTAACATGACCGTGTCAACAATCATAAATCCTCTGTGATATAGCCTTGGGGGAGTTTCCTGCAGTTATATTGCGAAGCCATGATCTCGCCGTATGCGCCCGCCGAACGGATAGCGATGAGGTCGCCTCGACGTGCGCCGTTCACATCTATCGCCTTGGCAAACACATCGCTCGACTCGCAGATAGGTCCCACCACATCGTAGGTCTGCATCTGAGCATCGCTCGAAATGTTCTCTATTTTGTGATATGCCTGATAGAGCGCAGGCCGGATTAAATCGGTCATGCCGGCATCGACGATGAGAAACTGTTTTACGGCTCCCTGCTTGATGTATAGGGTGCGTGTGAAAAGAGTGCCGCATTGGGCGACAATAGCACGACCCAGCTCAAAGTGAAGCGTCTGGTGGCTGCGCAACTTCAAGTTTTTTGAAAAAGTGTCGAAATACGATTTAAAATCGGCGATAGGCACACGGTTGGGATGGAAGTAGTCAACGCCCAATCCGCCTCCCACGTTGATGCTCTCCATGCGATAGTGCAACTGGTCTAACCTGTGGAGTATGCCATTGATGCGGTTGCATAAAGCCGCAAAATCGCCCATGTCGAGTATCTGTGACCCAATATGGAAATGAAGGCCCTTCAATTGGATGTTGGGCATGAGCAAGGCTTCTTCAATGACCTGCTCCATGTCGCGCATGGCAATGCCAAACTTGTTCTCGGCCAAGCCCGTCGTTATGTTGGAGTGCGTGTGTGCTCCCACGTCGGGGTTGATACGCAATGCCACGGGAGCCTTCTTCCCCATATTCAGCGCACGCTCTTGTATCACCTCCAACTCAGCCAAACTCTCCACATTGAAACAACTGATGCCTTTTGACAGTCCTAAATCAATCTCCCAATCACTCTTTCCTACACCGGCATACACTATTTTAGAGGCTGGAAAACCTGCGTTGAGGGCAGCGCGAATTTCTCCACCGCTCACACAGTCAGCACCCAACCCCGACTGACAGATGACATTCAGCACCTTTGGATTGGCATTGGCCTTGATGGCGTAGTGAACCACAAATCCGGGATGGCGCCCAGCCTCTTGTTGTACGGTCCTGAGTGTCTTTCTGAGCAAATCGGTGTCGTAATAGTAGAACGGTGTCTCTATCTTCTGTAATTCCTCTACGGGAAAGGTTCCTTTCATGATGTCGTTGAAGGGTTGAATGTGGGGTGGGGGATTAGTTGAATAATTTGTTGCTAAGATTTTGCAAAGCCCGTTTCTTATCCTGTTCCTTGATGAGGAAAGAGATATTGTAGTTGGAGCCTCCGTATGAAATCATGCGCACAGGAATGTCTTTCATCGCGTCGGTGGCCAAGGTCTCAAACCCTAAATTGCTCCAGTCAAGGTCGCCAACGACACAAATGATACACATATTGCAATCCACCGTTACGGTGCCATACTTCTTCAACTCATTCACGATTTCGTTGAGATGGATATCGTTGTCAATACTGACGGAAACACCGACCTCCGACGTACACACCATGTCGATAGGTGTCTGATAGCTCTCAAAAATCTCAAATACTTTGCGCAGGAATCCTGTAGCGAGCAGCATACGCGAACTCTTGATTTTAATTGCGGTAATGTTGTCTTTAGCGGCCACAGCCTTGATTTTACCACGCAAAGCCACATTGTCGATAATTGTGCCTTCTGCATCAGGAGCCATTGTATTGAGCAAGCGTACAGGGATGCCGGCGTACTTGGCTGGTTGTACGCAAGTGGGATGCAGGATTTTGGCACCGAAATAAGCCAATTCGGCTGCCTCCTCAAAATTCAGCTGCCGTACGGCCTCGGTGTGTTCAACCACTCTGGGGTCGTTATTATGCATACCGTCGATGTCGGTCCAAATCTGGATCTCGTCAGCACCGAGTGCGGCGCCAACGAGCGAAGCCGTATAGTCGCTTCCGCCACGGAGCAGATTGTCCACCTCTCCGTAAGCATTACGACAGATAAAGCCTTGTGTAAGATAAATTTGGAAACCCTCATTTTCCGACATCTTTACTTGCAGCTTTTCTTTGATATACTGCGGATCGGGTTCACCATTTTTGTCAGTTCTCATGAAGTCGAGAGCATTGAGCAGCACCGTCTGGATGCCGTTTTCCAACAGATAGTTGGTCATCATGTTGGTGCTGAGCACTTCACCTTGTGCCACGATACTTTTCTCTTCAAAACTGGTAAACAAATCTTTGGTGAAAGAGCGGATGTAGTCAAACTCTTCGCAGAGGAACGCCCGTGTTTTTTCACGCCATTCTTCTGTAGAATATAGCTGCTCAATATGTTGGAGGTATATTTTCTCCAAAGCATTGATCACGTCATTGGCTCCCTCTGGGTTTTTCTTATACAGATAGTCTGAGATTTCAACCAATGAGTTGGTGGTACCTGACATGGCAGAGAGGACAACAAAAGTAGGTTCTCCCGACCGTGTGATTAATGAGGCTACATTCTTCATCCGCTCAGGTGTGCCAACGGATGTGCCTCCGAATTTCATGACAATCATTTTATTTTTATTTCTAAAGTTTCGACTGGTTGGTGTTAAAAATGTTATGCTACTTTTTCAACTTCTTCAAATTGTGAAAGTCGCGAAATATGGTTTTATTCTTCTACGTCTTCTTCTTTCAGATTCACATTCGTGACATCAGAAAGTTGCCCGTTATGGCAACGGTATATGGTGCCTGGGAACTCTTGTAACAATGAGATATTGTGTGTGGACATCACGACAGCAGTGCCCGTCTTGCTGATGTCTTTTAGAATTCTCAAGATATTGCGTGCCGTGTCGGGGTCTAAATTCCCCGTCGGCTCGTCTGCGATAATGATTTTGGGATGATTGAGCAGAGCCCTTGCTATGGCTATACGCTGTTGCTCACCGCCGGAGAGCTCATGGGGCATCTTCTCCTTTTTGTCTGACATGCCCACCAGTTCCAATACTTCGTCGATACGTTCTTCCCTGGCCTCCTTGTCCTTCCATCCCGTAGCACGGAGCACAAACTGCATGTTCCGGAGCACCGTACGGTCGTGGAGCAACTGGAAGTCTTGGAAGATGATGCCCATCTCTTTGCGCAGTGACGGCACCTCTTTCCGGCGGATGGTTCTCAGGTCGCGGCCTAACACCTCCGCCTCTTCAGTGTCTTCTAAGTCCAGTTCACAATATAGGGTTTTCAACAGAGAACTCTTTCCGGAGCCCACCTTGCCGATGATATAGACAAACTCACCTTCGTCAACATGGAAGTCAACATTTTCCAAGACGTGATAGTCTTCTTGAAAGATATTGGCCCGACGATAATTGATTAAACTCATAGTATAAGGATTTTAGTGTTTTTTCCAGTTCGGGGCGTGTCGTACGCGCAACTCCTCAGCCAGGTCCTCAATACGCAAGCCCTTGCTCGTAAGCAGGACAATGAGATGATAGAGCATATCGGAACCTTCATATATCAGTCGCTCATTGGTGCCGTTGGTGGCTTCAATGACAGCCTCTAAGGCTTCTTCTCCTACTTTTTGCGCCATGCGGTTCAACCCGTCGCGGAAAAGACTGGTGGTGTAACTTCCTTCAGGCATCTCTTCATGACGTTTCTCAATGAAATCTTGCAGTTCGGTAAGGAATAGGAGGGGATTATAGGTGTTTTCTTCGCCCCAGCATGTATCCGTGCCTTTGTGGCAGGTGGGTCCGTGAGGATGCGCCTTGACCAACAAGGTGTCATGGTCACAATCTGATTGGATGCTCACCAGGTCAAGAAAATTTCCTGATGTCTCACCTTTGGTCCACAGGCATTGACGGCTGCGACTATAGAAAGTCACCTGTCCGGTCTCTATTGTCTTATCGTATGCTTCTTTGTTCATATAGCCCAGCATCAGAACGTTTTTCGTTGTTGCGTCCTGAACGATTGCCGGTACTAATCCGTTGTTTTTCTCAAAATCGATTTCCATGATGATTGGTTGATGGTTTTTTGTTTGAGGGGTAAAGGAATTGGGAATAAAGCGTTTAATGCCTGACCGCCTCTTCCCTGACTTTAATTCCCTCTGCTTTAAGATATTTTTTTAAATCAGCTATTTTGATTTCACCATAGTGGAAGACGCTGGCAGCAAGTGCCGCATCCGCTTTTCCTTCGATAAACGCGTCGCGGAAATGGCGCATATTTCCTGCACCGCCGCTTGCGATGATGGGTATGCTCAGCGATGTGCTGAGTTTTGCGAGGGCTTCATTGGCATAGCCTTCTTTCACCCCGTCATGATTCATACTGGTAAATAAAATTTCACCAGCACCTCTGTCGGCGGCCTCACGTGCCCACTCAAACAGGTCGAGCCCGGTGTTCACGCGTCCTCCATTCAAATAACACTCCCAGTGTCCCAAGGTCTCTTTGGCGTCGATGGCGCAGACGCAAACCTGAGAGCCGAAGCGGTTGGCAATCTCATTGATGAGTTCCGGGTGCCGGATGGCAGCACTGTTCACACTCACCTTGTCAGCTCCCGCATAGAGGAGCCGTTCGACATCGGCCAACTCATGTATGCCGCCCCCCACTGTAAACGGAATGTTGACGGCAGAGGCCACACGAGTCACCATCTCAGTAAAGGTCTTACGGCCTTCATGGCTGGCAGTGATGTCAAGAAAGACCAATTCGTCGGCTCCGGCATCACTGTAAACCTTTGCCAATTCTACAGGGTCGCCGGCACTACGCAAGTTGACGAAATTGGTGCCTTTGACAGTCTCGCCGTCTTTGACATCCAAACAAGGTATGATTCTTTTGGCTAAACTCATACGGACAAGAGCTTTTCTGTGTTGATTTTTCCTTCGTAATAAGCTTTTCCGAATACAACGGCAGGTATTCCGGCTTTCTCCAAAGCGAAGATGTCTTCTGTGCTCGATACACCACCACTGGCTATCAGATGTAAGTCGGGATAGGCATTCATCACCTCTTGATACAGAGTGATAGCGGGGCCTTCTAATGTACCGTCTTTTGATATCTCTGTGCAGAGCACGTTTCTTATCCCTCTCTCCACATAATAAGACAAAAACGGGAGCAGTTGTTCGTTGGAGTCCTCTTTCCAACCGTTCACACTAATCAGTCCGTTGCGGACATCAGCTCCAAGTATGATGCGTTCTGCCCCGTATTGACGAAGCCAGCTTATGAACAGTTCTTTCTCTTTGACGGCAACAGAACCTATGGTCACCATGTCGGCACCACAAGCGAACGCCGTTTCTATATCTTGTTCTGATTTGATGCCGCCGCCAAAGTCAACAATAAGGTTTGTCGCAGCTTTTATCTGCCGTAGGATTTCTCCATTGACAATATGCTTCGACTTGGCACCGTCAAGGTCCACGATGTGCAATCTACGGAACCCTTTCTGTTCCAGTTCAACAGCAACAGCTACGGGAGAGTCATTGTATATGCTCTTCCTGTCATAGTCGCCTTTCGTCAGTCTTACGCACTGGCCACCGATGATGTCAATAGCTGGAATTTTCTCTATCATTTGTTTTGATAATCAGAGGTGATGGTCAAAAAATTCTCCAATATCTGCACGCCGACCCTACCACTTTTCTCGGGATGGAATTGAGTGGCATAGTAATTGTCTTTATGGAGTGCCGCACTAAAGGGGATGATATAATCAGAGGTGGCCGCAGTCCATTCGCACTCCGGCACATAATAACTATGCACGAAGTAAACGAAGTCATGCTCGTGTAAGTGTGTGAACAGCGGCGACCGCAGGTTGTATAATTCGTTCCAACCCATGGCAGGCACCTTATCCTCATGCCGCTGAGGCGAAAAGCGTCGGACATCTACATCGAAGACACCCAGACAGTCGGTGTCACCCTCCTCGGAATGACGGCATAATAGTTGTTGCCCCACACAAATGCCTAATACAGGTTGTCGCAACGAACGAATCACGGTGTCTAAACCATGTGAACGCAGGTAGGCCATGGCACCGTTGGCCTCGCCTTGTCCGGGAAACAATACCCCGTCGGCACTGTTCAGCACCTCTGCATCGTCGGTCAGGATAGGGTGTACTCCCAAACGATGCAATGCTGTCAATACCGAATAGATATTCCCTGCGTTATACTTGATAATAGCCAATTCCATATACGTTGCGCTAACTGAAGATAATTGTCTTATTATGATAGGTGAGAATCTTACGCTGAATGTGTTTGGTCACAGCTCTCGACAACACAATCTTTTCCAAATCACGGCCTTTCAGCACCAAACTTTCTGGTGTATCCTTATGTGTGATGCGCACTACATCCTGTTCGATGATGGGTCCTGCATCCAAATCGGCAGTCACATAATGGCTGGTGGCGCCAATGATTTTAACGCCTCGCTCCCAAGCTTGATGATAGGGGCGTGCGCCGATAAAGGCTGGAAGAAAAGAGTGGTGGATATTAATAATGTGATGCGGATAGCATGAAATCATCTCATCACTGATAATCTGCATATAACGTGCCAAGACAATGAACGTCACTTTCATTTCTTTTAACAACGCCATCTCTGCAGCCTCCACTTCGGCTTTGTTGGAATGGTCTTTGTTGATGGACCATACATGGAACGGAATGTCAAATTGTTCAGCGATATAGCGTAAGTCCTCATGGTTGCTCACGATACAGGGAATGTCAACTGCCCACTCACCAGCCTTGTAGCGTGCCAACAAATCGTAGAGGCAATGACTCATCTTACTGACGAAAATAGCCATACGTGGTCTCACATCGTTGAAATACAAACTGAAATGCATCTGATAACGCTGAGCATATAGCGTCTGGATATATTCTTCTATCTTATTGCGGGGAATCAGAAAATCGGTCAGTTCCCATTCTATCCGCATGAAAAAATGACTGTCCTGCCGGTCAACGTATTGATCCAAATAGACAATATTGCCTTGATTGTCTGTGATGAATTTGGTCAATTCCGAAATAATACCCTGGCGGTCGGGACAGTGCAATAACAATATAGCTGTAGGCGTCATCCTATCGATTGATTTATTATAAATGAATCCTTTTGAAAAATTTGCTGCAAAGTTACTTATTTTTATTCTCTTTTCGTGAAAAAAACGACAAAAATCATTTTTTTAGCGTATAAATGTTGCATGATTAGAAAAATATGCAAAAAAATTGCGCAAAAAATTGTGTTTTCTTTGTCATTTTTAATTTTTTTTGTAAATTTGCAAATCGAAACTGTTAGACGAACTAACTTCCTTGTGATATGGCAAAATATAACATTACTGAAAAAAAAGAAAAAGAAGCAGCTTACAGAACCCTCGTAAGTCCAAAGCTTATGGATGAGCTCAAGGAAAAAATTATCGACATTATTCTTGTACAAAAGAAATTTAAGGACAAAGAGTATTCTGCCAAGCGGTTAGCTGAGGAACTCGGCACCAACACCCGATACATCTCAGCAGTAGTCAATGTGAGATTTCACATGAATTATACCTCTTTTGTTAATAAATTCCGTGTTGAAGAGGCTATGGCTTTATTGACAGACAAGAGATTTATAGATTTGAATATGGAAGAAATCAGCGACATGGTCGGTTTTTCCAACCGTCAGTCCTTCTATGCCTCCTTCTTCAAATTCAATGGAATTACTCCACGCGAGTACAAGATGAAGCATTTCGCACAACATCCCGCTTCGAAAGAAACGAGGAAGAAAGCGAAAAAAACGCATAAAACAGATTCTTCGGGCAAATGAGCGACAGCACACATTTCAAGTACACGGATGAGCGATTTGCAGATCTCCAATTATTAAGGTATCAACTTCCTGGGTTTGAGCAACTTTCACTCAAGCAAAAAGAATTGGTCTATTATTTATCGGAAACGACGTTATATGGGCGCGACATCACCTTCGACCAGTTTGGAAAATACAATTTGCGCGTACGGAAACTATTGGAATGTGTGTACCTCCACCGTCAAGCGATTGACCACTCTACAGACTTTCAGGCGTTGGAGGTCTATTTGAAGCGTGTCTGGTTCTCAAACGGCATCTATCACCATTATGGATGTGACAAGTTCCAACCTGAGTTCACAGAACAATATCTTCGCAAATGTCTTCATGAAGTCCCTGCCTATGAACTGCCTTTGTCTGATGGGCAGACCTTGGAGGATTTATGCGACGAGGTTTTTCCTGTTATGTTCAACCCGAATGTACTTCCTAAACGAGTGAACAAGGAGGATGGTGTTGATTTGGTGCAAACATCCGCTTGCAATTTCTATGACGGTGTGACCCAAAAGGAGGTAGAAGATTATTACGGACGAAAAAAACAAGATGCAAGTGATGAACCGCCCTCATTCGGTCTGAACTCTACCTTAATTAAACGCGATGGCGTGCTGTATGAGGAGATTTGGAAAATCGACGGAAAATACGGGGCTGCGATTGAAAAAATCGTCTATTGGCTTGAAAAAGCAGTGGCTGTAGCTGAAAACGAACATCAGCAGCAGGTGATACGTTTACTTATAGACTATTATCGTACAGGTGATTTGACTCTTTTCGACCGCTATTCGATAGCATGGGTGAGTGAGCATCGCAGCGTCATTGATTTTATCAATGGTTTCATTGAGGTCTATGGCGACCCGTTGGCGCTGAAAGCCTCGTGGGAGGGCATTGTAGAATACAAAGATTTAGAGGCCACGCGTAGGACGAAAAAAATCAGTGACCATGCACAGTGGTTTGAAGACCATTCACCAGTGGCCCCGCAATTCAAAAAGAAAGAAGTCAAGGGGGTGTCGGCCAGCGTAGTTTGTGCCGCCATGCTCGGTGGGGAGGAGTATCCTTCCACCGCCATCGGCATCAATCTGCCCAATGCCGACTGGATACGGGCTAAGTATGGTAGTAAGAGTGTCACTATCGGCAACCTGACCCATGCTTATAACCAAGCGGCGAAAGGCAACGGGTTCAGACAGGAATTTGTTGTGGACGAACAGACCCTGGAGATCATTGACCGCTATGGCGACCTATGCGATGATGTGCATACCGATCTGCATGAGTGTCTGGGCCATGGAAGCGGACAGTTGCTCCCAGATACCGACCCGGATGCTCTGAAAGCATATGGTAATACGATAGAAGAAGCCCGTGCCGACCTTTTCGGACTGTATTATATCGCCGACGAGAAGCTGGTGCAACTGGGCATCCTGCCTGATGCAGAGGCATATCAATCGCAGTATTACACCTATTTGATGAACGGGCTACTAACGCAACTCACGCGCATCAATCCCGGACAACAAATCGAAGAGGCACACATGCGCAACCGCGCTTTGATAGCGCATTGGGTGTATGAGCATGGGCGACAGTATGTAAACCTTGAAAAAGTCAACGGGAAAACATATCTTAGAATAACAGACTATTCCGCACTGCGTCCTTTGTTCGCCGAGTTATTGGCTGAGATTCAACGCATTAAAAGCGAAGGCGACTTTGAGGCGGCCCGACAAATAGTTGAGCGGTATGCAGTAAAGGTGGACCCAGTGTTACACGAAGAGATCTTAGGGCGGTTTGCACGGTTGAATCTGGCTCCCTATAAAGGATTTATCAATCCTGTGCTGACACCTGTGTTTGATCAGGACGGGCAGATGACAGATGTGAAGATTGATTATAGTGAGAGTTATACTAACCAGATGTTACGCTACTCGAAAGACTATGCCACCCTTATTTAATAGAGTCGGGGGGCGGAAGAATCCTATGTGAAATGACGGAGCAAATATCAGAACAGGTCAAATCCATCAAAAGGTCGTTCAGACTTTATATGAATGGTGCCACTGCTGCTTCTATGCGGCAGAAGGGAGTCAATTATCACCTCAACTGGGGCGTTTCTGTCATGGATCTGAGACGGATGGCTGACGATATAGGTCCTAACTATGAGTTGTCTATTGAGTTGTGGAAAGAAAATATCCGTGAATGCAAGATTCTAGCTGCCATGTTGATGCCTCCCGAACAAATGTGGCCGGATATGGTAGAGGTGTGGATGGAACAGATCCCTACATTAGAAGTTGCCGAATCATTAGCTTTTTATCTGTTGCAGTATTTAGAGGCTGCCCCTGAGATGGCTTTCAGGTGGATTGCGTCAGACCGTTATTATCATCGCATCTGCGGCTATCATATTTTAGCGCGTTTATTCTCAAGGAAGGAAGAACCTGACGAGCGGGGAATCAACGAATACTTAGACCAGGTGGCAGTGGCGTTGACCGATGAGCAAGCGGCTGTTCGTAAGGCTGCAGCTAATAGTGTTCACTGGTTTAAAGAGCTTGGTGAAGTTTACAGACGACTTGCCTGCCACGCTTTGAAAACCAACGACAACGTCACTTGACATCGGAGATGAAAAAATAGGGGCGCATCAACTGCGTCCCATTATTGTCTATAGAGCGGTAAACGGGGCTCGAACCCGCGACCTTCGGCTTGGGAAAACTCTTTGGGTGAAACTAAAGTGTTGATATTGTGTGTGTTACCGCTATCCCGTTTCCGCTTAGTGACTATTTAGTGACTATTTCTCTGTTTTTTGACCATTTTCGCCCCTCTCGATGATGGTGATGAGCCGCTCCACAATCCTGCGCTGCGCGGCCACTTCGTCGAGGGCCTTGCACAGCGCCTCGGCATTGGCGGCATTGGCATAGTCGCCGGCGGCGGAACTGTCGCCGATGGCCATGACCGTCTGCTGTCCGCTGTAGAGCCGCCCCATGGTCCACCCCAGTGCCTCACAGACTTTTTCGAGCTTGTCAGATGCCACGTTCTTCGTCTTGCAGATGGAATTCAAGCTCTGACTGGGAATCCCCATCCGGCGTGCCACTTCATTGAATGCCATGCCCGACTCTTTGATTCTGCGTCTTAAATCCTCTCCCGTCATAATCTTAAATATAGTTAAATGTAAATATATGTTTTTGCATATATAAAAATATATGTTTATTTTTGCAACGAAATTGCAATATGATTGCATTGATACGAATTAAAAACGACTTCAAATGTACCAATAATTATGCTATTTGGCAAGAAAAACGAGAGAAAAAATTTGCCTGTGGTGCGCCGTACCGACATTCCCGGCACGCTTGAGGGCATGGTGCCCGGTGTGGTTTATTGGACGAAGGCACGCGACTTCGCCCCGCTGACATCTGTTCGTGCTGCCGTGAGCCGTCTGAATGCGAATGCCGGCCGCACGCTGTATGAGGTGAGCACTGACGATAACGGCGAGAGCTATATGTTGGTACGCAACTGAAAAGTGTATGAAGGTT
Source organism: uncultured Prevotellaceae bacterium (assembly GCA_946404865.1). Classification (GTDB taxonomy): domain Bacteria; phylum Bacteroidota; class Bacteroidia; order Bacteroidales; family Bacteroidaceae; genus Prevotella. The sequence goes on along the minus strand of CAMJFC010000052.1, from coordinate 2,027 downwards.
CAACCAGGTAAGATAAAAGGTGTGGTGGCTCATGTGGAGAGCCCTTGGCTTACGGTGGCTGCCGCCGCTGAGTATCTCGGTGTGTCGCGTGAGTTCATCGACGCGCTCCGTTATGAGAACGGCCTGACGTTTTACCGTTTGCGCCACACGGTGTTTGTGAAGAAGAAGGACCTGGACCGTATGGTGGAGCGTGGCAGGATATGAACCGGATGTGCCTGGCAGTTTTGGGCTTAAATAGAGCCGGCGGAGAGGGTGTCCCCCTCGTGAAGGCTTGATACCGTAGTCGTCTGAGCGCCGCTGTGGCTCATGTAGGACACAGCCATTCCAAGGAAGTGGAGCCTGGCGGTGCGAGGGCGCAACCCCGTATATAACATGGCATTTTATTCCAGTCAAAGTGACATAAGGTTTTTGTAAACTATCTGACTACTTTTCTCCGCTCCGGTGCGTGAGCATAGGGGCGTTTTTTTCGGAGAGAGTCTCATTTCGTGATTATATAAGTAATAAGTATTTCTTCAGATTCTTTGTAGATTGATATTCTTCATTAAGTATGAGTAGTCCCTCCGGCGGTGCGTGAGGCATGGGCGGGGGTGAATCCGGGGAAAAGCCGGCAACGGGAGCAACCGGCTGTGATAAACCTGGCACTGAGCGCGGGTTCGAGTCCCGCTCCCCGGGCGTTGAAGTTGACCAAGAGTGACCCTGAGAGCAATTACCAAACCAGATGAGTGACTGCCACGCCAGTCAGGGGGGCAGGCGGGGTGTCCGGCGACGGTACCCACTAGTAAACAAAGGTCGGTGTCTGCCCCCTCTCTTTTGGTTGTTATTTGTTTAGATGTATGGCCAAGAAGATTCGTACAATGGAAGTGAATATCGGCCCTGAGAGCCATGGCAGCCGCTATCATCTGCGGATGGGCAAGGCACTGTGGCGCTGGCTGACGGTGGAGGAACTGGTGGATGTGTCGTCTGCGCTGAACGGTGAGTTGAGCCGTGTGCTGCGCGAGCGGGAGGGGGCGTTGAACGTTGAACGTTGAACGTTGCGGCGCCATTTGGCGTGATGGCCATGGCTGTGCTCTTTGACTTACTGAGGACTGGACGTTTTTGGTGTGACACGAAAAAAAACAGCCGTTTATTTGCAATTATACTCGAAAAGGTTTATATTTGCAGCGGAAAATCAACTAAAAAACCTTATGCCATCATTTAAGAAGGAATCCCATCGGATGAAAACATTCAGAGAGACAATACTGTATTTTTTTGGTTTGGGCGAGAACCCTGTCCGGTTTAAGCGCCACAGCGACAGCGAGGCCATGCGGTCTGACTGGGAGAGGGTGGGCAATGACATTTATCGATCGATGAGACGTTATGAAGAAACAAGATAGGCCGATGCAGGCGAAGATGGAGATAACCCAGGTGTCTCAACATGTCGGGCCGATACCGTCGCCCGAGGATTTGGTGCGTTATAATGATGCCGCTCCCGATGCAGCCAACCGTATCATCACGATGGCGGAGAAGGAGATGGAGCACAGGCATAAGATAGAAGATAAACTGGTGAAGAATAACGGTTTGATAGCAGTTCTGTCGCTCGTTTTCTGTCTGGTGAGTGTGATTATCCTTGCAGCACTGGTGGGCATATCCATTTATCTGGGTGCTACGGGAGCAGCCATTGGAGCTGCCATAGGCGCGATAGCCTCAGTGGCGGGTATCTTCATTTATGCTAAATCGAGACAGAATAAGAAGCAGGATATGAGATAAACATTTATTATTATATATGGCATCCCCACTGCGTGGCGGCCAGTCCTCAGCAAATAGAGACGCTGAAGGCTGGCCGCCCTGCTTTGTTTATGACTCAACACTCAACAAGGTATGACTGACAACGAGATTTTAAGAGAATTATTAGACGGCGCCCTCCGGAGTTTGGAGAGCGTGGCTAAAATGGCCGGTGAGCTGACCTCCGGCAATGTGGCGCATGCGGCCCCTGCCATCAAGGGGTCGGCGTTGCGCCGTGTGGAGTATATCAAAAAGGTGCTATATGA
>CAMJFC010000051.1 GCA_946404865.1 uncultured Prevotellaceae bacterium | reverse complement strand
ATTTACGTTCTGGACTTCCTGAAGATGCTTTGGAACGGTGACATATTCTAGCTTTTTGTCCACGTTTTTTATACCGTGGACTCGGCAACTGCCAGGGAGACATTGTGAAAGTAACGGTGGAAAAGGCACGCAGCATGGGCAGAACGCCCTGCAAGATATGCTATTAAGTTAAGTATTGCGCGTGAATGGAAATACGTATATGATGGTAAGAGAACTCTCTTTTAAAAACCTCCCTTTTGTTCCTGTAGAGGAGCAGGTGATATATGTTGAGCCTTCTTACGACAAGAAACTCAATGATTTCATACAGGACAACTACGAATGGCTGAGGACGACGTTCCGCAGCCACGAACTGGATTTCTGTTATCTGCCACTGCTCGCCGAAGAAGCCATCAGCTATAACGCTCCACATCTGACCGACCGGCAAAGCAAGGAGAAGGCGAAACACGTGCCCTCGCTCACCACCTACCTCGAAGGCGATGCGTTGGACGGTCCCGTATTGGTGTTCGGACATGACTGGCAGACAACGGAGGATGGCGGGCATGTGATATTGCAAGCGATGCCCGTCAAGACGAGTCTCTTCTCTCCCGCAAGACACACCTTCAGTGCGCTTGCTCAAGAGATACAACACTTGTATCATTCTCAGGAGATTGCGCGAGAGGAAGAAACGAGTGAATACTATCCTCAAGAGAAAGACTGCATACGTTTCAGCATCGGCCCCAGAACCGTGGATGCTGATGATGATTTCGACATAGAGTCGAAGCGGCTTATCGATGAGATTAAAACACGCATCCAGTCACTGAGGAACCGAGGTGTTAACACCTTGTTCCTGCACGATATCATCGATGAGGGGGAACAAATCAGCAGACTCCGGGTCACCAAAGACTTCCGTCTCTTTTTGATTGACTATGCCAATATGGAAATCAAAATGCCGGTGTTGCCTAAGTCGGTTTTCATCTTGTTCCTCCGTCATCCCGAAGGTATCCGTTTCAAGGAATTGTCCGACTACTACTCTGAGTTGCTGGAGATTTATCTGAAGATGAACCCCATCGGGGGACGCAGCAAACAAGAGAGTAGCATCCGCGATGTCACCGACCCTTGCAGCAACAGTATCAATGAGAAGTGTGCGAGGATACGTGAGGCCTTTGTGGCCAACTTTGACGACCGGCTTGCCAAAAACTACTACGTCACCGGCAAGCGGGGAGAGGCCAAGCGCATCTTACTCGACAAGAAAATGGTTCTGTGGGAAGACTAACCTTCCTGAGCGCAGGGTGTCATGGCAAAGTTTTACGCAATCTTGTCGTGAAAAAGTATCGTTATTCAAAAAAATGATGTATATTTGCAATCTGATACAGACAATAACGAACTAATCCTAACAATCGACCGCTATGAACAGAATTGTAAAGACCTTTTTGCTGTTGGTGTTGGCACTGATGCTGATGCCCGGACAAGTGAGCGCGCAAAAGAAAAAGAGTGTGCGCAAGAAAAAAGCTACGGCCACGATGAAGACCTACCCGGCTCGTGATGACGCCTTCCTCCCCAACTACGCCTTACAGCCTGTCGGACCTTTCTCCATTGACAATTTCGACGTTGACTACACGTTGCTGCCCGCTCCTTATTTCGAAGGCCATGTGTTGAAACGTGATGTGAATCGTAAGCAAATCCGACTGAAGCAAGTAGCGTGTACCCCTAATAACATCACCGACGATGAAGAGTGGTTTGAACGCATCGGGGCAACCAACCACGAATACCGCTATGAGTTTCCTATGGGAGAGAACCATCCACGGTATAAGTATTATTCCGGTGACTATGTGGCCATCACCTACGGACTGGATTGGGGACATGCCATGAAGGTGGTTATCACCGACGCTGCGGAGAAGACGCTCTATGGGGCGTTCGATTTCTCCAACTATCTATTGGCGCCCGGTGCTCTGAAAACAGGATGCACAGGAGCCACCCAGAGCATCGACGATGTGGTCATCGAAGGCAACATCATGTATGTGGTGTTCTCCACCAATACCTATAAACGCTCGACGCTTGGACAGACGGGCTATCTCGCTGCTATCGACCTGCGCAACAATGAGACCATTTGGACCACGCAACCCATGACGTCAAGCGGCAATATCGCCCTCGTCGGCAATTCCATTATCTGCGGCCACGGCATGACCGATGAACCCGACTATGTGCATGTGGTGGATAAATACAGCGGACAGCGTGTGCAGCGCATCTGGGTGAAGAAGTCACCTTATTATTTCGTGGTGCAAGGCCGCAAGGTTTACGTGCGCACATACAGCTTCGACTACGTGTTCAGCTTCTGATTCTGTTGTGATATCATTCAAAGCAACCACTTTTTTTTAACGGACTCGGTCGTGAGTCCGTTTTTTAAATGCCATTTTGTCGGCTTTAAGCGACAAAATGTCGGTATTTTCGGGTTGGTACGGGGATTGCATTTTTAGGGATGAGCGCCTGAGCATCCAACGAAGGCGTAAGCGTTAGAAAACAAAATGTTCAACAAATAAAAGTAAAGGAGATTTAATTATGTACAGAAATTCATGGTTACCGGAAGTGTTCAACGATTTGTTCAATGCAGTGAATATGCCGAAAGCCAATGCTACGGCACCAGCCATCAACGTGCTGGAATCGGAAACAGGTTATAAGGTGGAAGTGGCCGCGCCCGGAATGACGAAAGAGGATTTCGATGTGAACATCAATGCTGATGGCGACTTGACCATCAAGATGGAGAACAGGCACGAGGCTAATGAGGAGGAACAGAAAGCTCACTATCTGCGCCGTGAGTTCAGTTACACGAAGTTTGAGCAGACACTCGTTCTGCCCGACGATGTGGACAAAGAGAAGATTGGCGCTAAAGTGGCTGAAGGCGTGCTGACCATCACATTGCCGAAAATAGCGAAGGAAGAAGTGAAAGTGGCCCGCCAAATCAATATCGGTTAACGGCTAAAGTCTGTTCTGAAAAAAGGCTCCTACGTGTTAGGAGCTTTTTTTGTGCCCTTTTTGTTCTTATGTCGAGAAAAAGATGTACCTTTGTCACAAAAATGGCGGCACATAATGACTTGGGACGATGGGGCGAGCAGAAAGCGGCGGAGTTTCTCGCTGCCAAAGGGTATCGCATCCTGCACCAAGACTGGAAAACAGGACGTCGCGACCTCGACATCGTGGCGTTGACACCCGACGGCAGCACACTGGCTGTGGTGGAGGTGAAGACGCGACGCGGCACTGATTTCGCCACGCCGGAACAGTCGGTGGATTGGCGGAAGATACGTTCGCTCACCATGGCGGCCGGTGCCTACGTCAACCGGTATGCCATCGACCTCGACATCCGCTTCGATATCATCAGCGTGGTAGGCATGTCCGACGACACGGCGAGTATCAACCACATTGAGGGCGCCTTTCTCCCGCCCGTCATCACCCGGTAAACAGCATGTTGAACGCATGAGAATCATACACCTCGACGAGACCGACTCCACCAACCGCTATCTGCGCGACTACCGCTGCGATGACGTGGAGGAGATGGTGGTGGCAACGACTGACTATCAGACGGCTGGCCGTGGACAGGGCATCCATACTTGGGAGAGCGAACCGGGTAAGAACCTGCTCTTCAGCGTGCTCATCCACCCCAAAGGTGTGGCGGCGGCCGAGCAATTCATCCTCTCCGAAGTGGGCGCAATGGCGTTGAAAAAGGTGCTCGACGACTATACCGACGGCATCACGTTGAAGTGGCCCAATGATGTCTATTGGCACGACCGTAAACTGAGCGGCACGTTGATAGAGACGGCGGTGTCGGCGGCAGGTCTGAAACGGTGTATCTATGGTGTGGGACTCAATGTCAACCAGCAGGTCTTTCACAGTGATGCGCCCAACCCCGTGTCGATGTGGCAAATCCTCGGTCGTGAGTTGGACCGCGAACGGCTGTTGCACGAGTTGCTCAATGCGCTTCAGCAGTTTTTGTCGCGGCTGTATCATGGCGAACGGGATGCTTTTCGTGAGGCCTATCATCAGGCGCTCTACCGTCGCGAGGGTTATCATCCCTATAGCGATGTCTCAGGCCGGTTCATGGCGGTCATCGACCACGTGGAGGACGACGGGCATCTCATCCTGCGCGACATCCAAGGCCGTCAGCGCTGCTATGCCTTCGGCGAACTGCAATTCATCCAACAATAATCTGTTGATTCGTTGGGAGACAAGAAGCGGGAACGGTTCCGGACCGTTCGGGCGGGCACAGAGACCCGCCCCTACAACGCTAATGGTTCATTTCAACATTTGTGAGGTACAAGGAGGTCAACAAAACTTAACACAAAACTCAACATTCAAAATTCAACATTCAAAATTCATATCTATGGCACGTTTTAAAAGAATCTTATTGAAACTTAGTGGCGAGAGCCTCATGGGTAAAAAAGGCTACGGCATCGACCCGGAGCATCTGGCTGAGTATGCACAACAAATCAAGGAAGTGTACGACATGGGCGTGCAAATCGGTATCGTCATCGGCGGCGGCAACATCTTCCGCGGACTGAGCGGTGCCACACAGGGTTTCGACCGTGTGAAGGGCGACCAGATGGGTATGCTCGCCACTGTCATCAACTCTCTGGCGTTGTCGTCGGCGCTTACAGCCGAGGGCGTGCCCAACAAGGTGCTCACCGCCATCCGCATGGAACCCATCGGCGAGTTCTACTCGAAGTGGAAGGCCATCGAGGCGATGGAGGAGGGCAAAGTGTGCATCTTCTCTGCCGGCACGGGTTCACCTTACTTCACCACCGACACCGGCTCGTCGTTGCGCGGCGTGGAGATAGAGGCCGACGTGATGCTCAAGGGCACGCGCGTGGACGGCATCTACACGGCCGACCCGGAGAAAGACCCCTCTGCCACGAAGTTCACCGACATCACCTACGACGAGGTGCTGGAGCGCGGACTGAAGGTGATGGACCTCTCGGCTGTGGTGATGTGCAACGACAACAACCTGCCCATTTATGTGTTTAACATGGATGTGTATGGCAACCTCAAGAAGGTGATGGCGGGCGAAGAGATCGGCACACTCGTACACCATTGAGTTATCCTTCTAAAACTAACTATTTTATCAACAATAAAAACAATGAAACGAAGCTTATTATCATTTTTGATGCTGGCCTGGGTGGTCATGGCATCAGCACAAATGCCGGGTTGGGGACAGCCCCAAGTGGAACCCGACTGGAAAGACGTCAATTATGCCGGTGACGATTTAGAGGCGCACCGTCTCGACATCTATCTGCCTAAGACAGGAAAGAAAAAGTATAAGGTCATCATCGCCATTTATGGCAGCGCATGGTTCTCCAACAACATGAAGGGCATGACCTATATGTCGATAGGTAAGCCCCTCACCGAGGCCGGTTTCGCTGTGGTGTGCATCAACCATCGTTCAAGTGCCGACGCCAAATATCCCGCGCAGATACAAGACGTGAAGGCAGCCATACGCTTCATCCGCGCCAATGCCAAGAAATACAAGCTCGACACCTCGTTCGTAGGCATTACCGGTTTCTCATCGGGTGGCCATTTGGCCTCGATGGCCGGGGTGACCAACGGTATGAAGACCCGCACGTCGGGCAACGTCACCATCGACCTGATTGGTGATGTGGGGGGTAATTTCAGAGAGAGCAGCGATGTGGATGCCGTGGTTGACTGGTTCGGACCGGTGGATATGGCGCACATGTCGGACGACTGTACCACGGTGAAGGATGAGAAGTCGCCCGAGGCAGCGCTCATCGGCGGCGCACCTGCCGACAATCCCGACATGGTGGCGCTCATCAGTCCCATCACTTATCTCGACTCGCCCAATCTGCCGCAATTCCTTGTCATTCATGGTGATGCCGACAATGTGGTGCCCCACTGCCAGGGTGTCAATTTCTCCGAGGCATTGAAGAAAGTTGGTAATATGTCCGACTTCATCAGTGTGCCTAATGGGCAGCACGGTCCAGTCACGTTCAATGAATCCACCTTCCAGGCAATGGTCGGTTTCTTCAAGCATGAGATGAGAATCACCAAAAGGCGCAAGTGAGGTGAGGCAAATCATTTACTTAACTATCTGAAGTAGTTAAGTAGTCTGTAGTTCAAGTAGTTAAGCCGATACTAATGCTGGCGAGAAGTCGTACAACATAAGTAATGGCTTAACTATTTTTTCGACATTGAAGCGCTTTTGTCGTATCATTAAGGAAATAGAATCACTGATAGAATGAACAAGCCAACCATCATCAACTGTTTAAGGGGAATCATCGGTCGCTGGCCGAAGAGAAAAGCAATTGCAATCCACGTTCTCGCTCTCGTAGCTTTGACAGGGCAGGCACAAGTCAAATGCCATGTCGAAGGAACATTAGAGACCGACGCGTGGGGCCATGAAATCATCGTCTGTGAGGCAGGGACAGACCTGCGAGTGGTGGACGACCCGCGCTTTCACGTGAAAGCCCGGGACGGACGTTTCACCTACGACATCGAGACCGACTTTCCAAAGCTCTACGAGGTCTATTTTCTTAATCAAGAAAAGACGGGGCGCATATTCACGGGCAGTTTCATAGCCGAGAACTGCAACGTGAATGTCACGATGTATGAAGATAAAAAGCCACGTATTGCTACCGACGGCGAGGAGGGACGTAAGCATGCGGTAAAGGACAGCATCGAGGATGTGCGTTTCTGGAACCCCGTCAAGGAGATAGACAACCAGATAGACGATGAAAGCCGCAGAGCGGAATTTTACAATGCGGACTTTATCTCGGTTATAACCGAGGTGCAAACATGGGATGAGGAAAGTCTGCCGCAGGCGTATGTTGATTCTGTCCGTAAGGTGGTCAATTATTATATGCAGAACGATCGCGCGAGTTATACCGACGCGGGCTGGCAGCTGAAGCAGCAACGAGACAGCATCACCAACGGCTTGATCCCCTTCCGCTTTGCCTACGATACAGAGCATCCCATGCTTTGGACACTATACGAAGTGCTCCATGCTCTTGACGTGCTTAAACGTTCCGACGTTTATGTGAACTTCGACAAGTCACAGTTTGAACCGTACCTGACGCTCTATCACGACAAGCTCATCAATTACTATCCCGGCCATCCCATCCACGAGCAGATTGCCACCGCAGAGACGGCTTACCGTATGCAACCAGGCAAACCCTACATCGACTACACGGTGCGCGATCCCGACGGTAATCTCGTTCCTATTTCCACACTCACGAAAGGCAAGGTGGCCCTCATTGACCTCTGGGCATCGTGGTGCGGTCCCTGCCGTCGCCACAGCATCGCCATGATTCCTGTCTATGAGCGCTACAAAGACAAGGGCTTCACGGTCATTGCCATCGCCCGTGAGCGCAACCGCGAAGCGATGGATAATGCTGCGAAGAAGGACGGCTACCCCTGGCAGAGTCTGTTGGAACTGAACGACGAGAACCAGGTGTGGCGAAAGAACGGAGTCGGCAATGGTGGAGGTGCCATGTACCTCATCGACCGTGACGGCACCATCCTCTCCACCTCCACCGAAGCAGAAGAACTGGAGCCGCTCATCAAGGCCGCGATTGAGCGAGAGTAGAGCCAAAATAGCACTCAACATTGAATAAGACATGACTACATTCAAAATAACGTCACAAATTACTCCCTCCCCTCGGGGAGGGATGGGGTGGGGGCTCCTCCTTTTCTTCACTCTTGTCGCATTGGCAGGTCAGGCGCAGACAAAGACTTCGGCACTGCTTCGCGGTCGCATCGTCAATGTTCCTGCGGAATATGAAAACCGTCTCAGTCTGCATGAGTATGACCCGCTGCAAACCATATCCTTCAACGACGTGCCGCTGCAACTCGATAGCCTCGGACGCTTCGAGGCAGAGGTGCCGCTGATGGATACTGCACCCGTCGCGCTTGTTTGGACGAGACTCCTGCTATCGCCGGGCGAGACGTATGACGTGGAAATGGACGGTGCGAAGGGTAACGTCGTTGTCAAGGGCCGCAATGCTGCGCTGACAAATGAAGTCATCCAGCACCAGCCGGAGGGTTGCGTCTGGGACATGGATGCGATGAAGGATAAGACCGACGCATTCGTGATTGATGCCGCCGAAAAGGAGCTGAAACGCTTGGAGGTAGCCAACGACTCCATACAGAAAGCCAACGGATTGTCTGTACAGTGGCGCAATTATGCCAAATCCCGTGTGCTATCTACCATGGCCGGCTATCTTGTTCAGCGCCGATACGTTGATGCTGCCGTGCGCCAGTCTGCCGACGGCAAACTGTGGCGATGGTTGCATGACCATTTCATCTGCCAGATGCCACGTCCGTACACGTTGATTCAAGACCATTTAGGCTACATCATCATGAACTACACGAGGGAACTTATCTCGCCACGAGTCCGAAAAGGATTTAACCTGCGTGGCATCGACACCGCCATCAGTATTGCATTGGAACAGCAGGCCGACGGCACTATTAGCCGCAGCGAGGCCTTCGCCGACAGTCTGCGCACGCTCCGCACAATGCTCCACGACTACAAGGCTCTGTCCGACGCAGGCGCCCCTGACTCCATATTGGCCAGCCTTCCCTTTGCCAAAGCCGTACCTCAATACTTTTCCGACGCATATCTCACGGGGCTGATCACGGGTGGTGCCGTCGGTGAGCGTGAGACCATGGAGGATATCCATCGCGTTGCCTCACTTGACATGCCCGACGACATCCGCGACTACGCCCGCGCCGTGCTCCTCTATAGCCAGTTAGAACAGTACCACGCCTCGCTGAACCCCGCGTTGCTGAAACTCGCCAACGAAGTGAAGAACGACTATTTCCGCACTCGCATCATTGAACAGAGTAACAGATACCACGACCTCGCCCTGCGAAGCGATTACGAAGCCAGTCTGATGCCAAACGAACCATTGGTTGGCCTTATCGATGGCGAAGAAATCTTCTCTAAAATCATCAGGCCATACCGTGGCCGTATCCTTTTCGTCGATTTCTGGGGAACGTGGTGCGGCCCCTGTAAATATGACCTGAAAAACCATACCCATCCGCTGCATCAGGCACTCGGCGACCTGCCCGTCACCTACCTCTACCTATGCAACAACAGCTCGACGGAAGCATGGCGCAGCACGATCGCCGAATATAGCCTCACGGGCGAGCACCTCGTCCACTACAACCTGCCTGCCGCCCAGCAGAGTGCCGTCGAGAAATACCTCGGAGTGCATAAATTCCCCACCTATATCATCTTCGACCGCAACGGCCAGCGCGTCACAACCGAAGAGAACGAGCCGAGACCTTACGACCCCGAATCCGTCCGCAGGTTGATGATGGGGTTGATAGACAACAAATAAATCATCATAATAATGAACAAGAAAACCATCATCTCCGTCCTGCTCGTCCTTGTGGCTGTGGCGGGGCAGGCACAGACAAAGACAGCAACCATCACGGGCTATTCGCCCGCATTGAAAGACGGAACTGTCGCAGAATCTTCTATCGACAATGTGCGCGTGGCATCAGACACCGTACAGGGTGGACGTTTTGCCCTGACCGTTCCCGTGGAAGGACTCACGAAGAGTTACTTGTTCCTTGAGGGAGAAGGATGCCCCAATCACCTGATGACCATTTGGCTAAGACCTGGTGTGGACGTGAAAGTAACGGGGACAGATTGTCTCTACCCTTTGTGGAAGGTGGATAGTCCGCTGCCCGAACAGCAGACACTCAACCGTATTACGGAGTATGGTTATGACACGCTGGCAGAAACATTGCGACTCGGTCTTGCCAATGCATCGTGGGATGAAGAGAGGTCTGTCTATATGAAATACTTGAAACAGACGATGGACATTCTACCCTCATTGCCGGTAGATGCCGCATCGCTCGATGAGTTAGAAGGAGTGGCTATGATGGCAAGAAACTATGAGAAAGACTTCCCTGATATGGAGCAGTTGAAGGAATTGGAGGCTTCCACCGCAGCCCGTGCGCCGAAAGGGTTTGAAGAGCAACTGGCACAGATTCACACTCAGGTTTATCCGCCACATATCTTGCAGGTAGGCGAAGAGGCCATTGACGCCGAACTCATAGATATGCAAGGTCAAAAGCATCATCTCGCAGAAGTGTTGGGACAGCCCGACCGGTACGTGCTGCTTGATTTCTGGAGTCTGGGATGCGGCCCTTGCCGTATGGCTGAGCCAGAGATGAGAAGGGCTTACGAGCAATCGCAAGGGAAGTTGGAAATCATCGGCATCAATCAGGATAAAACTTCTGCTTGGCAAGAGGACGATTTCAGCAAGAGCATCGCCTGGAAGAACTGGAACGACGGCAAAATGGGCAAAGCCGATATCGAAAACATTTATTGCGATAGGAAAGCCATCCCTTATTATGTGTTGATTTCTCCCGACAAACGCATCCTGTGGAAGGGTGCCGGATATGGCGCAGGATGGTTTATGGGCTTGGTTTCTGCCATCAACGGTCCCAAACAAGACAATACCGCCAACCTCTCATTTTCCATCCGACAAGTGAATGCCGATGCCCGTGGTACCACCATCAGTTTCCGCTTTTACGGTCAGGAAGGCTATTGGTTTCGTATCGCCAAAGAATCCTATCTTGAAGCCAACGGCAAGAAATATCATCTGAAAGAAGCGCATGGCATCACGCTTGACGAAAACATCTATCCCGCACAGAAAGCGTCTGCAATCACAGAAGGTATTATGGGCAAACTGTTCTTTACCGACTTCACGCTCACCTTCGAGCCATTCGACACCATCACCACCACCTTCGACTTTAAGGAGGGCGACGGTGAGGGCGCATTCGTCATCCGTAATGTTTCTGTAAAATAACAACGACATGACAACATTCAAAAAAGTGTCACAAACTACTCCCTCCCCTCGGGGAGGGATGGGGTGGGGGCTCCTCCCTCTTGGAGGGATGGGGAGGGGGCTTCTCCTTTTCTTCGCCTTTTTCGCAATGACCGCGCAGGCGCAGACCAAGCTCTGGAACCATGTAGTGACAGGCTACGCCAATACGCCTGTCGTCAAAGTGACGAGCGTGGCCTTGTACGCCGACCGCACGGAGGTGGGCATACACCTTGATGTCCCCAAAGGGCAACCGGTGGGCTTTATGCCCGGCACCTCATTGAAAACCGGCGATAAGGAATATATGGTGCGTGACGCCACCGTCATCCGGCTGGGCGAGCCTTACACGATGCCCGCCGACACGCTGAGCCTCACCCTCTCGTTTGCCCCTTTACCAGCGGCGACAAAGCGTTTCGACTTCGTGTCGCCCGACGGATTGCAACTGCTCAACATCCGAAGCGCGGATGAAATGCCAGAGGGGATTGCCGACACCTACTGGCGCAGCGAGGCCACGGGCGAATGGCTCATAGGCTTTGCACCGAAACATGTCATTTATGACCATCATGTGTGCGACATCGTCAGCCAGACAGAAAAGAAAGATTTCTATACGCTGACCCTCAATGATGGTACGACCATTCGGGTAGGCAAGATGAAAAAGGGTGTGCGTGACATCACCATTGGCAACAGGAAGCCTGTGGCGTGCAGCCCCGTCACTACGGCCACGCTGCCCGATTATCCGACAAAGGACACACGAAAAGGATTCATTGACAACGGTTACAGTCTGACAGATAGCGTGACCGTCATCGGATGGCTGAAAGATATGCCGGAGCAGGCATGGAAAAAAGGAAAAGAGTTTGAAATCAACTGTAATGACATCATCAGCGGCAAGCAGGAGAGCGCTTTCGCCAAGATGGACACCCTGGGCCGGTTCACGCTCAGAATGCCCCTGCTCAACTCATCTCAGGTGTTTCTCGACTGGAGGCGCACCACGAAGAGCAGCGTGCTTGAACCGGGAAAGACTTATTTCTTTCTTTACGACTTCAAAACGGGGCAAATGCTGTGGATGGGTGATGACGTGAGAGTGCAGAATGAACTGCTGACATATCCCCACGCCTGGCCCAACGAGCGCATCGGACATGAGGAGGCGGGAGAAGTCAGTGCCATGCAATTCAAGGTACAGACAGACAATACCCGTGCGGCCAACATGGCGGAGCTCAATGAACGTGTCAAGAGGCATCCCACACTCTCGCAGCGATATATCGACTATGTGGAGGGCTACTATCAGACCGCACAGGGAGAGTCGATGATGCAGGCAAGTTTCGACATCCCCGGCCGTCAGCTGCCACAGGAGTATATGGACTATGCCGGAAAAGAAGTATGGCAGAAAGCCGTCAAACCCTATACGCTTTATCGTGACTTCGGCACTTTCATGCGCGACTATCTTGACTTGATGCAAGGGGCCCATCACGCCAATAGGGGTGAGGAAACTGTGGCGGCCATCCGTAGGCTGGAGCAGCAGGGTGTTGTGACGCTGTCAACCGACGAGAATGACGCATTGATGGCTTATGCGGAGAAGATCAACAATTTGGAAAACGACCTGCAAAACGCCCATGACAGTGAGAAGATTGACTCGCTGGTCAACGCTTTCAACAGCGACGATACCGTCAACAAGGTTTACACGCTGTTCGATCGTATCGGCGACCCTATCAAGAACGAACTGGCCACGTCGGTGCTCCGTGAGAACCTTGCCGTCATCGACTCTGTGGGTTGTGATGCCGACATGCGCGACATTTTCATCGCCCGTTACCTCTACCGGCAGATTGACGTCACCCGTCAGCCTCTTGAACCCGCATTGATGGCGTATGCGGAGAAGAATGTGCGGATGCCTGCCGCCTTGATGACCATTAAGGCTATGAACGACAAATACCTTGCCATCATGCAGCGTGACATCACAAATTCGAATCAACTGAAGTCGTACAATGTGGTAGCTGACATGAGCGACGGTGAACAAATCCTACGGAAAATCACAGAGCCATACCGCGGCCGTTTGATTCTGCTCGACATTTGGGGCACATGGTGCGGTCCCTGTAAAGAAGCACTCGCACACTCACAAGAGGAATATGAGCGGTTGAAGGGTTATGACCTCGTCTATCTCTACCTTGCCAACCGCAGCGATGATGGGACATGGAAAAATGTCATTAAGGAGTACAACGTACTCGGTGACAATGTGGTACACTACAATCTACCCGTTGAACAACAGAGCGCTGTGGAGCACTTCCTGCAAGTACATTTCTTCCCCACCTACAAACTCATCGACCGTGACGGCACAGTTCTTGATGTGAATGCCGACCCGCACGATCTTGAAGGGTTGGCAAGACTGTTGGACAATGTAAGTCAATAACGAACTATCATCATATGAAAATGAAAACAAAGCCAATATTGTGGAGCCTCCTTCTTTTCCTCCCCCTCTTCGCAATGGCTGCGCAGACGAAGACCTACAAGACTATTAAAGACCCTGCCGTGATGGCTTGTGTGAACGTGAGAGACGGCGAGTTGAAGGCCCGTGAGGTCATCCTTACCGACACCGCTACCACCGTGCACTTCACAATGGTGTATACCGCAGGGCAGCCTTACCGTTTCGTCAGCGAGAGTTACCTCATCGACGAAGACGGCAACCGCTATCCGCTGCGCTCTGCCGAGGGTATCGCCCTTGATGCGTGGGTGCAGTCGCCCGAGAGTGGTGTCACTGACTTCACTATGCACTTCCAGCCCATGCCGAAACGGGTGCAGATGTTCGACTTCATCGAGGGCGATGTGCGCGGGGCTTTCATGCTCCTCGGCATCCACGACAAGAAATACAAGATGAAAGTACCCACGCTCCAACAACTCTATGCCGCCAATCCCTACACGCTTCCCTCTGACTGGCTGAAGACCGACACCATCACCATCCGCGGCCGCATCGAGGGCTACGATGCCGGTCTGTTCGGTTTCACGTCGATGGAATGCTTTTTCGAGGATGTTTTCGAGCAGAACAGCACGACGTTGGTGCTTGAGATAGCACCCGACGGCTCGTTTGAGAAGGCGTTCCAAGTTAGCTGTCCCGTTCAAAACAAGTTTATCACCTATGACAATAAGGTGGATTTCTACGAAATGCCGTTCTTCGCCCGTCCCGGCGAGACCATTGACATCACGGTGAAAAAAGGGACAAACGGCAAGTATGAGTGCATATACAACAATGGCAGCAGCCGCGACGTGCAGCGGTGGTTACGCAATGCCGATCAGTTCTATAACCTGACATCCCAGTTCCATACGTTCAAGGGCAGCGTGGCCGAGGCCAACCAAATGGCTGAAACCCTATGGTCAAACCTGCTCTGTCGTTTGCAGTCTGTGAGCCGGCGCGAACAGTTCACACCGTTGGAAATGCAGTTGGCTCTGGCCAATGTGCAGACAGATTTCGCCTACGCCTATTTAGACTATTTCATGTACCGCGAGTTTGACTTGATGAAGCAAGAGTTTCGCGATGGTGTATATTACACTGAGATACTCGATAGCGCAGAATGGAAAGCCATTCATGACGAAAAGAATTATATGGCTCTCCACCGTATAGGATTTGATAACCCTGTGTTGCACTCCGCCGACAATTATCACATATTGCTCAACCGCATGCAATTTGCGATGCCCGTGCGCGACTTCACCAAACTCTACACGCCAGATGAGAACGGAGAATATACAATCAATGTGCAGAATGAGATAAGAGCATTGAACAATAGCCGCACCTCTTTGCGCGACATCATGGGCACTGACAAAGACAACCTGATGGTGCAGATGTGTACCTACAAAGACATGCTTAGCGATTTCAACTCATGGCGCAATAACGAAGAGGCTGTTCCCATGATTCTCACCGACACGACCATGACCGAGGCGGAGCGGAAAAAGGGAGCGGAGAATATGGTCACACTCAGCAAGATGTACCCACTCTACCTCGCTACCTTCACCAACCCGTATATCCGAGGCAAGGCTGAGCAGTTCTATGCCAAAAAGATGGCGCAGACCGACCTCTCCTCACCGTTGCCCGACGCACCGATGGCCGACCTCATTCACAACCTCTGTGCCAAATACCCCGGACGCTATCTCATGATAGACTTCTGGGGCATGGGGTGCGGTCCCTGCCGTTCGGCCATCGAGCATAGTAAGAATCTTCGTGCCGAAATAGCCAAGCGCGACGACATCAAACTCATCTTCATTGCAGGAGAAAGGACGACAGAGGGCAGCGATGCCTATAAGAAGTATGTGTCTGAATGGCTCTCGGATGAAGAGACCGTCTGTGTGACCAATGCCGACTTCACCCGCTTACAAGAATTATTCCAATTCAATGGCATCCCCCACTATGAAACCATCACCCCAGATGCCCGCCGTGTGCGCGATGATCTCCGTCTCAACGGTTTCCACAATTTCGACCAGGAGATGAAACGACTGAAAGAGAGATTGGAATAATCAACGGGAAAATGTAAAAAACGGAAAGAAGACAAAGAATATAATTTTTTTTCGGCTTTTACGTTGCTTCTTCGTATCACTATCAGAGCCGGAAGAATGGACGACACAGCACAACACATCATCACCCGCTGCCAACAAGGTGACAAAGAGGCCTTTAGGTGGGTGGTGCAGAAGCATCAGCGGATGGTCTTTTCGCTGGCGCTGAAAATGTTGTGCGATGAGGAGGATGCCAAAGATGTCGTGCAGGACACCATGCTCAAGGCATGGCTCAACATCGGTAGTTACGACCACCGTAACGCACTCTCCACATGGCTTTATACCATCGCTTCGCGACTCTGCCTCGACCGGCTCAAGCGGATGCACCGCATCGTGCCGGTGGCGGGTGATGACCTGGTGTTGCGCCGCCTCGCCGATGACACCGACCATCAGGTGGAACTTGAAAACCGGGAGTGGGTGGCTGTTGTCAGGTTGATGGCCGGCAGACTGAGCCATAAACAAAAATGGGTGTTCACGCTCTGCGAACTCGAAGGTTTGTCGGTCGCCGAGGCGGAGCAAATCACGGGCATGACGGCCAAACAAGTGAAAGACAACCTTCACGTGGCACGGAAGAAAGTGCGTAGGAAATTGACAAAATTAGGATATGGACCAAACGAATGACATACTCCAACGGCTGCGAGGCCGGCAACCCTCTATCGATCATCCTGATGAGTTGACGGAGCGCATCATGGACAGTCTGCCCGACATCGAGCCGGCTGCCACACCATCGCATACGGCACAGCCAGCGTCGCAGGCATCTTTGCCTTTGTATGAAGGACCTGTTTCGCGCAGAGTAGGGCAGTGGTGGCGCTGGTGCGCCGTCGCCGCCAGTCTGTTGCTCTTGTTCGGTGTGGGTGCCGTCATCTTCTTCAAGCAACAAAAGCAAGATGGCGGAGTGTTAGCCAAAAGTGCAAATGATATCGAGCAGGTGCAGAACAGAGTTCAGACTCAGCGTGTTGAGCAGTCTGTTGAGCCCGTTTCGCCTGTACAGCATATAGCACCTGTTCAGCCCAAACAGTCTGTTCAGCCACGTCAGCATATTGCGGATGCTCAGTCCGTTTCGCCCGTTAGGAATATTGCGCAAGCGAAGCCTACAGCGCCTGTTCAGTCTGCTCAGCCTGTTGGGGATGCTGCGTTAACCCAAACCTCCTTTCCCCCGATTCCTGCCCACTATAATCCCGCCCCCCAAACGATGTACGCCTCTCGGGTGATAATGACCGATTCTGTCTACCAGCCGTCGCGTATGGATGAATTCATCGCTAAGATGGCTGATTTTCAGCAGGTGCAGGCCCTGCCCCTCGATTGCACGTGCCTGAAAGACACCACGGTGGTGAACACGGCCTACCTCTTCCCCGACAAGAAAGAGGTGAATGTATTCGGACGGCTCCTTC
Organism: uncultured Prevotellaceae bacterium; assembly: GCA_946404865.1. Taxonomy (GTDB): domain Bacteria; phylum Bacteroidota; class Bacteroidia; order Bacteroidales; family Bacteroidaceae; genus Prevotella. The sequence goes on along the minus strand of CAMJFC010000051.1, from coordinate 5,699 downwards.
AGGCGGCTTGCTCCTACGATGACAGTTCACCGGGATATCTGCTCAACTACTCTCACCAGCAGTTCTTCTTCACGTTGGAGGACACCCAAAAACGTCAGCGATATCTCTGGATTGCCGAGCGCATCAATGGCGATCGCATCTTGCTCTTCTGCACCCATGCACCACTCGATGCCGCCACCTCGTCGGCTTGTTACTACCTCGTCAAAGAAGAGTTGACCAAAACGATGGGCAGTTAGCACAAACAAACCCATAGTCACAGCGCTGAATATACAGTAAACTTGAAAACGATAACTATTTTAAAACATACCAAACGAGAGATGAAAACTTTTAGAATAATCCTCATCACCCTGCTCACATCCTTTGCTGTCGGTGTGCAAGCACAGAAGAAAGATGCCATCGTGCTCGCCAAGAGTTCTGGATACGTGATGCCACGCACCCTGTTGCAGGTGGATACAAACAGTCAAGAGGAGACCATGCGGTGGCCCGGCACCAACAATGAGTGGATTAAAGACTCCTGTTGGGCTGAGTCTGTGCCCGTGGCCGAACATATCGAACGGTTTTTTCCCAACACCCTTTTTGACACCGAACTGATGACGTTGTTGGCCAATTCGCCCGATGTGAAGACTTCCTTCGAGGATTATGTACCACTCGGGTGGGTGTTGGCTGAAGAGGAGAAAGAGACGGTGCTCCATTGCTATCTGCGGATGCCTTCTGATGTGCTCACCCATCTATGGGTCGCCTCGGAAGAGGCCTGTCTCGTTGACCGCGCCACGGGTACACAATACCGCATACGGCGCACCGAGCCCGAATGTACACGTAAACATCTCTGCCTGAAAGCCCCAAAAGGCGAGGTGCTCGACCTGCGTGTCTTTTTCCCGCCGCTGCCCGATACGGTCGATGACGTGACCATCTTCGGTGTGCCCGTATGGCGTCTCGTGGGCAATAACGTCAAACTGAAACACCGTGCCCATGGTGTGTTCAACGCCTACGACACAATACCGCGACTCCGCCAGCCGCGACTGCTCCATGAGCACCTCAGCGAGAACGCACCCTATGACAAACAGAACTGGAACACATGGCGTGTCTATACCGACCCGCATCTCATCCGTCCACTCGATGACTACACCATGGCAGCTTGGCTCACGCCTGAGGCCACCTATCTGGCGATGGCTGTCGAACAGAACTGGACGACCGAGTATTTCGGGTTTGAGCCGGGCACGATGCTGCTCGACGAATACGGCCGCCAGTACCACCTCCGTGAGGTGCAGGGACTGCCCTTGGAACAAATCTTCTTCATGGAGGGCAATGCCGGTGACTATTTCGCTTTCATGCTGGTGTTCGACCCCATGCCCTTGGATGTCGGCTCCTTCTCCTATATCGAACCCGATGGCGAGCCATTCAGTGCCTGGGGCGCCAATTGGCACGGAACCACGAAAGACAATCTCAATGTGCAAACCCTCCGCACCAACCAGTCGCTCTTCCGCTACCAACCACGCATCGTGGTGAAGTAAGAGCCCCGGCGTTAAAATCAATATCAACTATCATTGCAATATGAATCAAGTTCGGAAGCAGAGATGCTATCCTGTCATGCGCACCTGTTGCGCACTACTCTTTTTCCTCTTCCTTTTTCCTTTCTCGCTCCATGCTCAGGAAACCAAGAAGAAGGAGAAGAAAATCTATCTCGGCGGTTATGTGTCGGACTCTTTTACCAAGGCATACGTGCCGAAAGACAGCCTCACCATCATGGTGCTTCGGTCCGACTCCGCGGTTGTCGATACAGCCGAAGTCTATGAATCGAAGAGTTATCAGGGGTTCACATCAACATATTATGGTGCTGAGGTTCCTGCCAAACCCGCCAAATACATCATCAAAGCCACACATCCCGAATATGAGACCACCTATCTCAACTATGAGGTCAAATACGTGGGGCGCAACCGCGGGTTTGAACTGCCTCCGTTGCGCATGAAACGAAGTCAGAAGAAGTACGTCAAGGACGAGGGGGCGCTCGACGAGGTGGTGGTCAAGGCCACACGCGTGAAGATGGTGTATAAGGGCGACACCATCGTCTATAACGCAGACGCCTTCAATATCCCTGACGGGTCGATGCTCGACGCGCTCATCAAACAACTGCCCGGTGTGGAACTGCGCGATGGCGGCGAAATCTACGTCAACGGCAAGAAGGTGGAGAACCTGACGCTCAACGGCGCCGACTTCTTCAAGGGTAAGAACAAGATGATGTTGGAAAACTTGCCTTACTATACCGTGAAGAATGTGCAGGTGTTTGACAAACAGACACCCAAAAGCAAATTCTTAGGCACGGACGTGGAACAGAAAGAATTTACGATGGATGTGGTGCTCAAACGCGAATACAGCGTGGGGGGCACGGCGTTAGTCGAAGGCGGTTACGGCACCGACCGTCGCTACAAGGCCAAGGGTTTCGGATTGCGCTATACCGACCACAGCCGAGCCGTGCTCTTCGGCGGGGCGAACAACATGAACGAATATGTGCGTTACGACCGTGAGGGCAATGAGCAGAGTAGGGTGGAGGCCTCCGGCGACCGCGATGTGTATCAGACGGGCGGATTCTGGGCTCTTCATACCTCTGAGGAGCGTGTCACCAACAGTTTGGAATATAGCCTGAAATGGGAAGATAACCACACCGAGACACGCAGCCAGTCGGAGAACTACCTGGCTGGTGCCAGCACCTTCGGACAGTCGCAGTCTGTAGGTGACAACCGTCCCTTTGACTTTAGCGTAAGGAATTTGTTTCAAGTGCAGAAACCGTTCTACCTCAATTCGTTGGTACAGTTCGACTATCGACATGGACACAGCGAAAGCGAGAACCATTCGCTCACTGCCAAGGATGTGCTCTTCAACGACAGCATCAACCATAACCTCAGTCGCAATCTGAGGAAAAACGACGCCATCGACTTGGAAATCTCCGGCACAGCCTTGTATAAACTCCCTTGGGGCGACTATTTGGAGTTGGGTGCGCAATGGAAGAGTAACAGGCAATTTAATAACCATACCTTCTCGCAAGACAAATACAGGTTTTTCAATACCAAAACCATCGACCAGCGCAACCAATACTACGACCGACCCTCAACGAACCTCGACATCAATGGCGAACTGGATTACCGCATACAATTCTCCGACCACTTTTCATTGTCGCCCATAGTCGGTATCGGTTATCAACTCAATGACAACGACTCATGGCTCTACCGTTTAGACCGGTTGGGCGAGGCGTGGGCGGTGGACGGGCCTCATCCCTTGGGCACGCTGCCTACAACTGCCGACTCGCTAAGGTTGGCAGTCGATGCACCCAACTCGTCGGAGCAGCGGACACACACCAATCTATATGGGGCGGGCTTCGAGTTCCAATATAACAAATCATCAGAGGATGGCTATTTCTTCATCTTCGGACAAATCCAGGAGAAATTCCGCCGCAACCACATGCGCTATGACAGCGACGTGCTGCATACAACGATGAACAAGAACTACCGTTTTCCGGAGTTCTTCATGAATGTCTATTGGAGCTATGACCATCAGCGCAAAACACTCGGCTGCTATGTGCAAAACAGAACGCAACTGCCAGGTATCGGACAGATGGTGGACATCACTTCGACCAACAACCCCTTGAATATTGCAAAGGGAAATCCCGGACTGAGGCCAATGACCAATTGGTATGGCTACTTCGACTTCCGTGTGCGTAATGACAGTATCGACCAGAATATCGGCTTCACTTTGAGTGGAAACCTGCAACACAATGCTTTTGCCAATGCTTACACCTACGACCCTGCCACGGGTGTCTATACCACATGGACTGAGAATATCAACGGCAATTGGTACCTCTCCGCTTCGCTCGACTATAATCGTGCTTTGGGAAAGAATAAATACTGGCACATCGGCACCAACGTCAATACCACCATCAATCAAAGCACTGACCTGTCGTCCGTCGCAGCCACCGCTTCCTCCTCCCCGTCTTCATCCTTATCTATCTCATCACCATCCTCCTCGTCCCAGCGCAACCGTGTCACCTCCCTGCGCCTCACCTTCTCGCCTAACCTCCGCTATCAACGCGACAAACTCACCTTCACGCTCAAGGCCGATGGAAGTTGGCAGCACCTGCACCGCAGCATCGAGGTGAGCACCTTGCCTAAGAATGTCTATGACTTCAGTTACGGTTTCAACGCCAATTACCAACTGCCGTGGAATTTCACCATCGACACTGACCTGCAGATGCACTCTCGACGAGGTTATGCCGAGGCCGAGATGAACGACAACCGCCTCTATTGGGACGCCACGCTCACCAAGTCGTGGCGGCAAGGCCGCTGGGTGGCCAAACTCAAGGGTTACGACCTGCTCGGCCAGGTCACTCAATGGCAGTATTACGTCAACTCGCAGGGCCGCTATGAGACATGGACCAACAATATGCGGCGCTACGTACTCCTTTCGCTTGCTTACCGGTTCACCCTCACGCCGAAAAAGTAAAGGAATGAAATACAACAGCCCCCTGGCTATAGAAAACCAGGGGGCTGAAATGAATCTGCTCAAATCAAATAACTACTTGAATTTGTAAGGGAGGTCGCCCTTCGCCCATTCTGTTCCTTTTTCCCATCCGGGGTTCTGCTCCAGCACACCTTCGGAGAGGGTGACCTGGTCCTCAGGAATCTTGAAGAATCCGCCACCGGTGTCTCTGTAACGCTGCATATAGTCGTTGGTGAAGGCGTATGTCCCTTGGATACCCTGGTTAAGAATATTGTTCCCCACCTGATTCTTAACCTTTTCCTCTACATCGCCCCAACGGCGCAAATCATTCCAGCGAATGGCCTCGAAACACAGCTCGTAGCGGCGCTCCTTCTTCAGGTTTGTGAGCGAGTAGGGGATGTCGCGCAGTCCGGCGCGCTGGCGCACAGCGTTCATGCCGTCCTTGCCGTTGTAAACCACCTTACCGTCGCTGAGTTCGGCGTGCATGAGCAACACATCGGCGAAGCGCAGCCACACGAGCGACTGGGTGAGACCCGTCTGGCGGTTGTTCTCACTGCCGTAGAAGTAGCCGTAACTCAACATACGCGCTCCGGTCTCGGGATCGTATGCCTCGCAGCCGATGTATTTCTTTGCCAGCAGGTTGGTGTTCTCCACCTCCTTGGCTTTGTCGCCGGGATAGTTGGGTATCTCCACGGCACGGTCGCAGATTGAGCCTTCGCGGCGGTAGTCGCCGGCATAGTCGTCGTCGGTAGCCCAGTCGGTCCACAGTTTCTCACAGACGGGACCGTTGGAATAACCTTGCACGGAGAAGGGGAAGGCTGTCTCGTTGGTCTTACGCAGACTGTAGAACTCCACGATACGGTTATGGCGCAACTGGTCGTCAGCGCTCCATCCGGGCTTGTTCGACATCTTGATGGCAAACATGCTCTCTTTGTTTTCGTCTGTCTCCCATTTCAGGCCGTTCTCAACCGAATATTTGTAGTACTTGCCTTCGCCTAACTTCGGGTCGCAGGTGTAAGGATTGGTGTAGGGCCAGAGGTTGCGCTGGTCGGAAACGAGTCCGAAGCCGCTGTTTTGGATGCAGTCTTCCAGCCAAGTGATGACCTGAGACTTGGAGATAGAACCACCTTCGTCGGCGGGCAGGGGCAACTCAGACTTCTGGTAGAAACCGGTGTAGAACAGCCACACGCGGGCCATCATGCCCTCGGCAG
>CAMJFC010000050.1 GCA_946404865.1 uncultured Prevotellaceae bacterium | reverse complement strand
GATAAGAACTGACACCCACCAACTCCCAGAAGGTGTACATCTCGAAGATGTTGGTGGATACCACCAATCCGAGCATCGACATGGTGAAGAGCGAAAGGAAGGCGTAGTAACGCTGGAAGCCCTTCTCACCGTGCATGTAGCCAAACGAGTAGATGTGTACCATGAGACTGACGGTGGAGATGACGATCAGCATCATCACCGAGATGGGGTCGAACATGATACCCATGTCGAAATGAAGGGTGCCGCCGAGGTCGAGCCACGTGAAATTGTAGGGGACGACGGTCTGCCAGACCATCTCGCCAGCTGCATTGGCCACACGGTCGGCGGTGAAATATTGGAAGGCGGTGTAATACGAGAGCGCCGTCACGATACCGAGCGAGGTGGTGCCGACGAGACCCGCCGCCTTATGCGATAACTTCATGCCCCACAGTCCGAGGAAGACGAAGGAGAGCGCAGGCAAAAGAAGTATCAAAAATGAATAACTATAGTCCATAACGCATTATAATTTCATGTTTTCAATACTGTTCACCTGATCGCTGTGGAAACGGCGGTAAACATTGATGATAATAGCGATAGCCACTGCTGTCTCGGCTGCGCTCACTCCAATGGAGAAAAGCGTGAAGAACATACCATCCATCTGTCCGGGGAAGAGCAGACGGTTGAACACCGCAAAGTTCATATCCACGGCGTTCAGGACAAGTTCTACGGAGATGAGCATGGCTATGAGGTTGCGCCGGGTGACGAAACCAAAGACGCCGATGAAGAACAACAGCGTGCTCAGTACGAGGAAAAACTCTACGGGTATGCCCCCGTGTGAAATCATGTTCAGCATATTACTTGTCCTTTCTTGATATAACGATACCACCGATGATGCAAGCCAACAGGAAGATGGAGATGAACTCGAAGGGGAGCACATAGCCGTCGGTGCTGACGAGCGTCGTGCCGATTTCCTTCATTCCCACCTCTTCATTGGGGATGACTTTGCTGATAAACTGATTCTTCAGCAGAATGACGGCCACAAGGGCCAGACCTGCCAAAGCCGAGAGAACGCCCGCTATCACACGGCTGCCGCGCAGACGCTCGTAGAGTCCCTGCAGGGCGTGCTTCGACACCAACTGGATAGCGAAGATATAAAGCATGGTAATACCTCCAGCATAGACGCTGATCTGCGCCGCGCCAAGGTATGTATAGTCGAGCAGGAAATAGATGCCCGCCACACCGAAGAGCACAAAAAGCAGGAAGGTGGCAGCGCGCATGATGCGCTTCGTCATCACCGACAAAACGGCGGCGCCGAGGATGATGACGGCGAGAATGATAAACATAACTTGATTAGCCATAATCTACTGTCCTCCTTATTTTGTACCTGTGTTAAACTTGCCGATTTCCATCTCAGCGCCGCCGTTGATGAGACCGGGCAGACTGCCGCCCTCGTACTTCTCCTTGTCCAGGTGGAGCACGAGCTTATCACGGTCGAAGACACTGTTCTCGAAATCGTTGGTGAACTCAATGGCGTCGAAGTTGCAGGCGTTGACACAGAGTTGGCAGAACATACATTCGCCCAGGTCGTATCGGTAATCGACGAGGAAACGTTTCTTCTTGCCCGTCTCAGGGTCTTCGCGCATCTCCGACTTGATGGTGATGGTGCCGTTGGGGCACGCTTTCTCACACATGGTGCATGCCACGCACTTATGAGAGCCGTCGTCGTTACGCTTGAAGACGAGACGACCGCGGTGGCGTGCCGACACATGCAACCGGGTGGTACGGTTCTCGGGGTATTGCTCGGTGATTTTCGGAGTGAAGTATTCCTTCATCGTCACACCGAAACCGGTGACCAGCGATTTGATGCCGGCCAGGGCCCCACTGAAATATGATTGATTGTTTTCCATTTTACCAGTGTAATCCAAATGCTACGATGATTGTCATAAGAATAAGGTTGAGCAGGCTCAACGGCATGAGATACTTCCACTCGAGTTTCAGAATCTGGTCGATACGAAGACGCGGGAACGTCCAACGAATCCACAGAAGAACCCACACCAGCAGGAACACCTTGCCGAGGAACCACACAAAGCCCGGGATATAGTCCATCACGGTGTTGAAACCGTCGAGTCCGGCGATGTGAAGCGGCATCCAGCCTCCAAGGAAGACGGTGGCGGCCACACCGGCGATGACGAACATGTTCAGATACTCTGCCAGATAGAAGAAACCGAAGCCCATACCCGAATACTCGGTGTGATAACCGGCCGTCAACTCACTCTCTGCCTCGGCCAGGTCGAACGGGCCGCGGTTGGCCTCGGCGTTGCCGGCGATGATGAAGGTGATGAAGGCGATGATGGCGGGGATGTGGCCTTTGAAGATGAGCCACGCATTCGACTGCGACTCCACAATGCCCGACACCTGCATGGTGCCGGTGAGCGCCACGGCGGTGATGAGACAGAGGCAGAGCGACATCTCATAGGAAATCATCTGGACGGCTCCACGCATGGCCGACACGACACCGAACTTATTGTTCGAGCCCCAACCGGCGAGGAAGATACCCACAACTCCTATCGAGGAGATGGCGGTGAGCAGGAATACACCCACATTGAAATCGAGCACCTGCATGCCTAAGTTCCACGGCAGGAACGAGAACGTGCCCACCGAGGCAATCAGCACGAGGAAGGGGGCCAAGAGATAGAGGAGTTTATCCGCCTTGTCAACGAAGAATATCTCCTTCTGCAGCATTTTGAACACATCGGCGAACACTTGCAGCAGTCCCCACTTACCGACACGGGTAGGACCCAGACGGCACTGGAACCATGCACACACCTTTCGCTCCATATAAATCAGGATGATGGCAAACACCGCGTAAGCTACGAGGATGATGGCACCGATGAGCACACATTCGATGAATGTTGACAGGAAATTGCCCAGACCCAATGTGTCGCGGAGCAACCCGTCAAACCATTTTGTTATTATACTGAAATCAAACATAGCTTATCTGTCAATATCAGGGATTACGTAATCTAAGGTTGCACCCACAGAGATGAGGTCGGCTATCTTCTCGCCGCGCAGCATCTCGTCCATAGCGGAAACAAGGGGCAGACCCATCGGACGGAATTTCAAGCGGTAGGGGCTCTTGTCGCCTCTGGAGTCAAGATAGACGCCTATCTCGCCACGGCTGCCCTCACACGAGGTGTACCACTGTCCTTCGGGCACACGGATGACGGGTTTCTGCTTGATATAGAAATCGCCGGCGGGGATGTTGTCGGCCAGTTGCTCCAATATCCGTACGCTCTGCTCCAATTCCTTCATACGCACCATGTAGCGCGCGAAACAGTCGCCCTCGGTATAAGAAATCTGGTCGAACTCCACCTCTCCGTACATGTCGTAGGGGTGGTTCTTGCGCACGTCGTTCTTCCAGCCCGACGCACGTCCCGTACCGCCTGTGCAACCGTAGGAGATGGCGTCTTCCTTGGAGAGAAGGCCCACACCCTCGAAACGGTTGTGCAGGATGACATTGCCGGTGAAGATGTCGTTATACTCGCGGAACATCGGTTTGAGATACTCGCAGAGCTTCTTCACGTTCTTGGCGAAATTCGGGTCGATGTCGTCCTGACATCCACCTATTCTATAATAGTTCTGGATGAGTCGGCCGCCGGTGGTCTCTTCCATCACGTTGAGCACCTGTTCGCGGTCGCGCATGCCATAGATGAAGGCGGTGAGCGCGCCGAGGTCCTGGGCGCAACAGCTGTAGAAGAGCAGGTGCGAGTCGATACGTTGCAACTCGTCCATCATCGTGCGGATGTACTTGATGCGGTCGGTGAGCTCTATGCCCATGGCCTCTTCGATGACGGAGCAGAGGGCATGTCGGTTCATCATCGCGCTCAGATAGTCGAGACGGTCGGTCAGTGCCAAGGTCTGCGGATAGGTATATTCCTCGCACATCTTCTCGATGCCGCGGTGGATATAACCGCAGTGCGGATAGACGCGACGGATGGTCTCACCGTCGAGGATGGTCTGCAGACGGAGCACACCGTGAGTGGCGGGGTGCTGCGGACCGATATTGATGACATAATCATCGTCGGTGAACAACTTGTGCTGAATGGCTTTCAGTTCGCCGTCGGCATTGAGTGTCCATTCCTCGGTGTAGTCGGGCTCCGGGTCGTCGGCAAGCGTGTACTTGTTGTTCTCCGGGCTCATGTCATAGTCCTTGCGGAAGGGGAAACCACGGAAGTCGGAGCGCAGATAGATGCGGCGCATGTCTTTGTTGCCCAAGAACTTGATGCCGTAGAAGTCATAGACCTCGCGTTCAAGTATCTCTGCACCTTTCCACAGATGGCTCACGGTGGGGATGTAGGCCTGCTCGCGGTCGGCGTTCACGGCCTTCACACTGGTGCGCTCGTGGGTTTCGCTGTTCTCGAGGATATAGACACATCCGAGTCCCTCTTCTCCGAAATCCTCACCGACGATGGTGACGAGGAAGTCGAAGTGCTGCTCATTCTTGAGCTTCTCCATTTCGGAGGCGAACTGCGACAGTTGGAATTGTTTGTTGTCTAATTTCATATCACTGCTCCTCCTTCACTTTAGTTACATCTTCAGCCACCGGAGCCTCGTTCTTCACCTGTTCGGCGAAGTCGGCGGGCACATCGGTCACTACGATGGGCTTCTCTTTGCGGTTTCTTCCGCCAAGGAATTTCTCCACCTTTACCTTACGCTGCAACTGCATCATGCCATAGAGAATAGCCTCGGGACGCGGTGGGCATCCGGGAACATAGACGTCAACGGGAACAATCTCGCCGATGCCGTTGACCACATGGTAGCTCGATTTGAACGGACCGCCCGAGATGGCGCAGCCACCCACGGCCACCACATACTTCGGCTCGGCCATCTGGTCGTAGAGGCGCTTGAACACGGGGGCCATCTTGTTGGTGATGGTGCCGGCACACATAATCAGGTCGGCCTGACGGGGGGAGTTACGAGTGACCTCAAAGCCGAAGCGGGCGAAGTCATAACGGGCGCAGCCCACGGCCATGAACTCGATGCCGCAGCACGAGGTGGCGAAGGTGAGCGACCAAAGCGAGTTGGCGCGGCCCCAGTTGATGAGTTGGTCGAGTGAACCTGTCACCACGTTCACTCCGTTGTCATTCAGCTCTTGAAGAAGCCCCTCAAGGCTCTCGTTGTCCTTAAACTCGTCGTAAGGAATGCTTTTGATTTTGGGCTTTTTTATTTCCATTCCAAAGCTCCTTTCCGCCAAGCATAAGCCAGGCCAAACACCAACACTAACAAGAAGAACCCGATGCTGACAAGTGCCATGGCACCAAATTCTTTCACTACTACCGCCCAGGGATAGAGGAACACCGTCTCGACGTCGAACATTAAGAAAAGGATGGCGAAGAGGTAATAACCTATCGACACGGGTATCCATGAGGATCCGTGCGTAGGAATACCGCACTCAAACGGTTCACCCTTCACTTTGTTGTACGTGCGAGGCCCCAGCAACTTGGCAATGACGTAGGCCGCCGCAACCAAGGTGATAGCCGTTAGAATAACGGTAACAAACAAAGTAAAATTCATAGTATTTAAAAACTGATAAATATTGGCGTTTTAAAACGGGTGCAAAGGTACGAAAAAAACGCCAAAGCGAGGGCATAAAAATGAATTATTTTTCATTTTTTATTGTAGTACGGGGTTGATGTTTTATTGTAGTATGGGGTTGATGGGTCTAATGGGGTTAATGGGATACCCCATTCCTCCCATCAGCCCCATTTCTCCCATCAGCTCCATTTCTCCCATCTCGCGAGAAGTGATGCCATCAATATTACCCTCTGCTAAGTTTTGCTTACCAGAGCGGGCGGCTTGGATCATTTGATCGATCGTTCTGTCACCACGTTGCAGAAAACGATGAGCGAAATAAAAAGTCACATCATAGATACACTCAGCTTTCTGAAAAGCGATTAACGAGCGATAATTATTATCTTGACGTAAAAAATTCTTGTCCTCTTCCATCTTCCATAAAATGATTGTTTTAATCTCCTAACGGACTTTGCATGATTTTGCCAATCTTGACGTTTTCCTGGTCGGCGGCTTTTCTCAGCTGGGCCTCGAAATAATAGGCGATGCTGCCGACAAAGTTGACAGGCAGGTCCGGACGGCCGTAGGGGATGATGTTGCGGCGGAAGAAGGCGCGGAAATTGTCGATGACCAATTGCTCGAGCGGCTCGCAGTCGAGGTGCTGGCGGATGAACTTTGCGGCATGTGCTAAGAAACGGTTGGGTAGGGGCTGACGATACACCTTGTCGATGATGTCGGAGAGGTCTTGTCCCGTGTCGCTGAGATACTCTTCACGCAGCGTTTCGGGCAGTTGACCTTTAAACAGCGCACCGAGGAAGAGACGCCCCATGACGGCACCGCTGCCCTCATCTCCGAGGATGAATCCTAGGGCGGGAATATTTTTTACAATTTTTTCGCCGTCATAGAGACAGGAGTTAGACCCCGTTCCGAGGATGGCGGCGATGCCCTCTTGGTCGCCACATAGTGCTTTGGCAGCACCGAGCAAATCACTATCCACGATGATTTCGTCAGCCTCGAACAAACTGTCAAGAATGGCATGGAAACGCTGTTTCGTTTCGTCACGGAGACCGGCCCCGTAAAAATGAATTTTCTTGACATCTTCAAGGTCGATTCCTTGCGTGCGGAGTTGGTAGAGCAGCTCCATTCTGATGACTTGTCTGATTTTCTCATCCGTCTGGAAATAGGGGTTCAATCCTTGTGTTTTCACACGGATAATGACTTGGTCGTTTTCTTTCAAACACCATTCGGTTTTGGTGCTGCCACCGTCGGCTATCAGGTATAACATATCTTAAAGTATTATGCTTATTATGCTTATCTTAAAGTATGATGCTTAATGTATTATGGTTCTAAGGAGAATGATTAAGACCCGCCCACCATCGAATTCCCAATCCCATGGCGGGTCACCGTGCCCGCCCGTCATCGAGTGAGCCCCGGCGTGAAACCTTTTGCAAATTTACGCTTTTTTGAAATAATAAGCAAGAACACGATTATTTTTTTTGGCCGTTTTCAACAATTGATGTAATTTTGCACCCGAAATGAGCAAGAGTCCTCTATTGATGAAACGGCGGGTGTATGCCTGGTTGCTGTTGTCGGTGTTTGTGCCGATGATGGTCCTTTCTATCATACACAGTCATGACTCCTCAGCCCATTCTTTTACAGTCTGTTCCGACTGCGCCCATCATGTGGCTCATGCGGGACATATTGACATGAACGGCAGTCACACGCACGACTGTGTGCTCTGCCAGTTCACCTCCATCGCTTTTATCGGCGGCTCTTTACTTGCCGTCACCGCCATTTTCTGCTTCGCCCAACGGCCGATGCAGAGCAGCTCTTCCATTCCCGCGCGGCGCATCGAAGGGCTTTCTTTATTGCGGGCACCACCAACTGTTTAGTCGTTTAATAGATGAGTCGTTCAGTCGTTTGGTCGTTTTGTAGATCAGGCGACTTCGGACCTTCCGGCCTTTCCGGCTCCCCTCCCATGTAGGGGAGGGGCTGGGGTGGGTCTCCTCCCCCCCAACTAATGTCCCAAACTCCCAAACTCCCAAACTCCCCTCTCAAGGGCGTCAGCCAGCTCCCCTCCCATGTAGGGGAGGGGCAGGGGTGGGGCCAGTAATATATCCAGAGGTGGGGCCAGTAATATATCAAAAAAAACATACAATGAAATCATATATCATCGTTGCATTGCTGGCCATTTCGACAGCAGTGCAAGCGCAAGAACTATCGGATTCGACCGATATATTTTACCAACATCTGAACTTGAACGAGATTGTGGTGACCGGCGTGGCCGGTAGCATCAAACTGAAACAAGCCACGGCCCCGGTGAGTATCATGACCTTGAACGACCTGCGCACCACGGCCGCTACCAACATCATTGATGCCATCGCCCACCAGCCGGGCATCAGCCAGATTACCACCGGCAGCGGCATCTCCAAACCCGTCATCCGCGGACTGGGCTACAACCGTATCATCGTGATGAACGACGGTGTGCGACAGGAAGGTCAGCAGTGGGGCGATGAGCACGGCATCGAGATTGACGCTCAGGAGGTTAACTCGGTTGAGGTGCTGAAAGGTCCCGCTTCGCTGATGTATGGCTCTGATGCGATGGCGGGTGTGGTCATCTTTCATGGTGCTCCGACGCTGCCTGAAGGTGAAATACGCGGCAGCGTGAGCGGCGAATATCAGACCAACAACGGACTGTGGGGCTATTCGATGAATCTGGCGGGCAACCAAGGCGGCGTGGTGTGGAACGCGCGCTACAGCGGCAAGTGGGCGCACGCCTACAAAAACAAATACGACGGTTATGTGCCCAATTCTCAGTTCCGCGAACAGGCTCTCTCGGGCATGGTGGGACTGAACCGCTATTGGGGGCACTCACACCTGAAATTTGGCTACTTCCACCTCACACCAAGTATCATCGAGGGTGAGCGCGACGAAGAGACGGGCGAGTTGGAATGCTCCACCGACGACGTGAAGACCTACAGCCACGGTCTGCCTTTCCAACAAGTCTATCACTACAAAGTCATCTCCGACAATGCGTTCTACCTGCCGCACGGTTCGCTGAAGGCTGTGGTGGGCTACCAGCAGAACCGACGTCAGGAGTACGAGGAGAGTGCCGACGAATACGGCCTTTACTTCCAACAACACACGCTGACTTATGATGTGCGTTATCTGAACGAGGAGACGCAAGGATGGAAATGGGCTGTGGGACTCAATGGCATGTACCAACGCTCGCTCAACAAAGGCGACGAATATCTGATACCCGCCTACCACCTCTTCGATGCGGGCCTTTACGCCACTGCCACACGCTCCTGGGACCGATGGTCGATCAATGGCGGTGTGCGCTTCGACCGACGCGACCTGCACAGCGAGAGCCTCTTCGACGACGGCGAGGAGCGTTTCACCGACTTCCGCCGCCATTTCAACGGATTCGCCGCCAGTGCCGGTGCGGTGTGGAACATCAACCGCCAACTCAACCTCCGTGTGAATGTGGCACGTGGTTTCCGGGCTCCCAACATGAGCGAACTGGCGTCGAACGGCGTGCACGAGGGCACCGTGCGCTATGAGTTGGGCGACCGGCAGTTGAAGGCTGAACACAGTTGGCAGGCCGATTTAGGACTTGACTTCGCATCACGTTACGTTTCCGTTCAATTGGCTCTTTTTGCCAACCGCATCAGCAACTACATCTTTGCACGGAGATTGAACGAGACGATGGAGGAGGGCTATCTCACTTATCAATACGATGCCGGCGATGCACGACTGCTGGGTTTTGAAACGGGCATCGACCTGCACCCCGTCCACTGCATCCACTTCGAAAACACTTTTTCGTATGTCGATGCACGGCAATTACACCAGGCAGCCGACACTCGTTATCTGCCTTTCACACCCGCTCCCCGTTGGACGAGCGAACTGAAGTGGGAGGTCACGCACGAGAGTCGCGCGTTGTTCAACAACGCCTTCGTCTCGGCCTGCATCGAGTGCTATCTGCGACAGAACCATTATTACCGTGCCGATGAAACGGAGACGGCCACACCATCCTACACCCTGCTCAACCTCTCGGCTGGTGCCGATGTGCAATGGAAGGGCAAGAAGGTGGCCGAGGTGTATGTGAATGCCGACAATCTGCTCGACCGCGCCTACCAGAGTCACCTCAGTCGCCTGAAATATGCCGATGTCAATCCTGTGACAGGGCGTCGTGGCATCTACAACATGGGGCGCAACGTGACATTGCGTGTGGTTGTGCCACTGCGTTTGATGTGATTCTAAACTCGCTGTCGTTCGTGCGGGCGGGCACGGTGACCCGCCCTTACAGCTATTGGCTCTTTAACTCCTCAAGCAGTCGAAGACTGCGGTAACTCCCCTTTTTAACTCCCTTTTTAACTCCCTTATTAACTCCCCTTTATAACTCCCTTTATAACTCCCCTTTATAACTCCCCCTTCCGTTAATTTTACTTATTATTTCTTAATTTTTCGGGTTTTTTCGGGCTTTTCGGGGCTCATTTCCTATAAAATGTTTAATTTTGCATCCTAATGCACCCTAAAATTAGACTTAGCTGCGCTTTATCACTCAATTCTGATTAAATTTAATCAAAAAACAAACAATATGAATCAACAACGATCCTTCCATTCACCATCCTTCAGATTATGGGCTTGGTTAATGGTTTTGTTATTCTCAGCTACTGCCACCACGGCATTTGCTGACGAATTGGACAAAGACGAGAACTTCACGGTAACTCAGTACAAGGACCACCTCCATTTCAAACTGATGATAATGGACGGTAAAAACAAGGACACGTGGTGCCGTGTGGGAAGTATTCATGCCTACAGCGGTCCGAACAAGACCGGCACCCATATCCACTTGATGGACGTGGAGTGCGACCAGGGCGAAGACGACAGCACCGACAAGGAGATTTTCTCGCGCAACGTGCATGAGGGCACCCGGGCATTCCTGACCAACACCCCTACGGGCGTAGAGAAGCTCATCGACTTTGCCAGCTGGGATCAGTGGGGCAACGGCTACGACGACAATGTGCGTAAGAACCGCCCCACGGAGGTGCGCTACACCATCAAGAAGTCATCCTCTGAGTTGCGCCCGAGCGTAGAGATCGACTACTACTGGAGTGCCGACATGGCCGGGCAGAAGTGGTATCTCTATTACGAGTTCCAGCACAACGCCGGTTCAATCAAGAACCGCACCATCGGCGAGGCCACATGCCGCGAAGACATGGGCTACGGCACGATGGACCGCAACGACTACACGTACCGTCGCGACGGCGGCGACCAGATCCTCTTCACGCTGCCCGCGCTGCCTACCGACATCCCGGGCAAGCTCAACGGATTCATCAGGCATTACGGCGAATATGAGCTGACCTTCTACTACACCAAGCAAGACGGCACGGTGGTGACGCAGAGCGAATACCTGTCGTGCGACACCAACGGCGAGAAGAAAGAGGTGCGGCTCCCCATCCCCAAGGAAGCGGGCAACTTCAAGCAGGTGGACATGGACATGACCATCCACTGGGGTTTGGCCTGGTACAACGGCAAGGTAAAAGGAAAAACGACACAGGGAGCGAGGAAGAAGAACATCTTCACCTCGGTGCCCGTGCCTTTCGGTCTGGCTGCCGAATACAACCAATACGAAAGCAAAGCGGCGCTCTCGTGGAACGCCTTCGCCACGGGCGACAACAACTACATCAAGGAGACGGTGCCCTACATCTACCGCGTGGAGACCGACAAGAACGGCAAGCCCGTGTCGGGAGCGTCGTGGCAGAACCGCGGCAAAAACGCCGCCATTGGCGACAGCCAGGAGCAGGGCTACACCGACAACATGCTGAGCGACAACGCCTATTACCAGTACATGGTGGTGAACGTGCCCAAGGACTGGATTGACGGCAAGATGATATCATCGCAAGACCTGAACGACCCCGGCGACGAGCTGCTCAACCGCCTGGGCTATTGCGTGAGCGACGTGATGTCCACCATACCCAGTCTGGAGATTACCAACCTGGCGCAAGACACGGCAGTGACCGACAACGTGCGCCTGACATGGGAATATTCGCGCGTGCCGGTGAAGTCGAGCAACGTGCGCTTTGAGGTCATGAAACGGCAGAAGGGCACACAGGAATGGCAGTCGTACGGCAATGTGTCGGCTCCCGCCAACCCCACTGCCGGCTATGTGGCCTCGTTCACAGACAACAAACTGCCGAGCGTTCGCGAGACGTTCGAATACAAGATCGTGCTGTCGATCAACGACGGCAAGAACACGTTTGAGAGCGACATCATCACCGCCGGCCTGCTCAAAGGCAGCGCCGTCCTGAGCGTGGATGCCACCAAGGGCACGCACGAGAATGTGGTGCGCGTGTCGTGGAACGTGAAGCAGGTGGGCACAGCCAACAGCAACTTCGAGGTGTTCCGCCGCTATGCCGGCACCACCGATGAATTCCTGAAGGTCTATTCGGTGAGCGGCACGAGCGACAGCTACACCTATGAGGACAACACCGTGCAGCCCGGCTACTTCTATGAGTATCGCGTGGATGTGTATTCGGGCGACAAGGAGTCCTACACCGACAACAACTTCCAGAACTTCCTCAGCGACGTAGGCTTCTGTCAGGCCCGCGGCGTAATCAGCGGCCGCGTGACATTCGGCACGGGCAGCGCCGTGGAAGACGTGCGCATGTCATTGCGCTCGAATGCCGACGCCGACGGCAACGTGGTGCGCGGCTTCTCGCAGCGTGTCGATGGTGCCTCGACGGGTATCGTCTGGGATGCCGACAGCGCCGCCACGATGAAGGTGTTCGGCACCGACAAAGACTATACCGTACAGATGTTTGTGCGGCCCGACAACGACATGGCCGAAGGTGCCGTGCTGGGCGAGATCCCCTCGCTGGGCCGTCTGCGCCTGGGCAGCAAGACCGATGAAGGCTATACGCTGCTGGTGGAGCGCTACGGTGATGCCACCACCGAGCGCGGCACGTTCACCTCGGTGAAGCACATACGTGGCGTCATCGTCAACGTGAACGCAACGGCCGGCTACGACGACACCTCGCAATATAACCTGGGTCATGTGTATAGCTACCAAGAGTTTTTCCCTACCCGCCGCCAGTGGGAAGCCGAGGGCTATGATGTTGTGCGCATCCAACTGCCCATCGTTATTAACATGGCGGTACCCATCCACATGTTTCTCGGTGTGAAAACCGAGATACTCGACATCAACGCCACCATCGACAAGACATCGTGGAAAGGCACATGGTACGACACGCAGCTGAAGGTGAAGGAAAACACCTACTCGCTGCTCACCCTGCAAAGCATCAATAATGAGCTGACCCTGAGCGTTGGCGACAGCATATCGACCACACTGACCGAAGTATCGTCGAAAGACTACCAGACGGGCAGCGACAACCTGGCCGACTATCCTAACACGCACCTGTATCAAGGCGACTACACCCTCCTCTATACGCTGGAAGCCGATCCCGGTTTCAACTTTGAAAGATGGAAGAATTGGTGGAAAGACGCCTTCACCCCCGGCAACGGCGAGTACAGCACGGTGACACGCCCCGTGGTGAAGCCCTTCTCGGTGGGCGGCAGCAAGGGCATCGGCGACGATGAGGCCTTCGAGGGCAACCTGACCGAGGTGCGCGTGTGGAACCACGCCCTGACCGACAAGGAGAAGAAGAACACCACCGACCGCGTGCTCACCGGCAGCGAGAAGGGCCTGAGCCTGTACTGGCCGATGGACGAAGGCATCAGCCGCTTTGTGTTCGACGCCTCGTACAGCAACGACTTGCCCAACGGTCGCCATGCCGACGTGGGCAACAACATCACCTGCTCGACCATCGTCCCCACCGACGCACAGCTGTCGCGCTACGGTCTGACCAACGAGAACGGCGAATACACCGTGCGCGGCCTGCCGTTCATCGGTTCGGGCACCACCTACAACGTGACCCCGTCGAAGGGCATCCACATCTTCTCGCCCACCTCGCGCAACGGATTCATCGGCACGGGCAGTCTGGCGCTCAACAACTACGACTTCACCGACCAGTCATCGTTCCCGGTGCGCGGCCGCATCACCTACCTGAACACCGACATCCCGGTTGACTCGATCCAGTTCAAGATCGACGGCCAGATGGTGCAGGGCACATCCAACAAGATGATCATGACCGACGGCAACGGCGACTATGAGATCTCCGTTCCCATCGGGCCGCACCTCATCGAGTGCTTCAAAGAGGGGCACCGGCTGACATCGTTCCCGCTCGACGGCAGTACCTACGACTTCAAACAGGAGATGACGGTCAACTTCACTGACTCCACGTTGGTGAACGTGACAGGTCGTATCAATGGTGGCTTCAGCGATCAGAACGAACCCGTTGGCTTCGCCCTTTCAGAGAACCGTTTAGGCAAGGCTACGCTGAAACTGAGCTTGGGCAAGGAGTCGCACTGCTCGTTCAATTACGTCACCGACGAACATGGCAGCGGCTCGTACGGAAAAACACCGATACCTGTGGCCAGTGCTACGGATAAGATTCAAAGTACCAGCTACCGTGCTGCCGCTACAGAGCGCGATGATGAGACATTCTATATCTATATCACCACCGACCCGAAGACGGGCGAATATTCTGCACTGTTGCCTCCGCTCAACTACAAGTTGGAAAGCATCACGTTTGAGGGCGGAAAAGACTACGACGACAAACCTGTCTTTGCGCAGAACCTGCCGTTCATCGATGCGACCAACACCAACCAGAAAACATGGAGGAGCGACTCGCTGAAGCATGACGGGGTGGTCGAGATATATCCTTACGCTGTGAAGATGAACCGCCAATACCGTGCCAATCCCATCATCACCTTTGAGCAGATGGGCATGAAGAACGGTGCTTTCGGTGAGGTGAAGGTTCCTGTTATCAGTTACACACCGACAACCGATTCCGTGACCGTTGTCACGTTCACAGACAAGGGCTTTAAATACGAGTATGACTATCCTATATTCTATCAGGAGAACGATTATGAATATGAAATTTCCGTGGCTGAGCATTACAAGAACCTCGACACGGGCGAGGAGTTTGATGAGGTGCCCAGCGATGCCATCATCTCAATCGACAACAGTGCCTGCGCTTCGGTAATGTTCGCCTGCGAAGAAGGATATATCAACGGCGAGAAAGTGACTCCCGGTATGCTCTACGACGTGCCAAACGTGAGAATCAGACCCAAGAAAGACGGTCATGCTACCTACTCTTTCAAGGGCGGTATTCCTAACTTGGGCGAGAGTCATCTGCGGAGCATCAGCGTGGGCGTGTCCATCGACAACCGCATGACCATGTGGACTAACCCGGCGACATCACAGCCAGGATTGGACCTGATTCTATTAGGCAGCTTGTCAAGTGGCAACCAGAACTTTGTGACCAACGGCCCAGAACATGTCGATATGGTTTTGCGTCGTCCGCCAGGTTCCACGTCAGAGGCTGTACTGACCACCGACACCATCAGAAGCACCATAAAACAGGAGGCACATTTGGTCGATAGTAACAGAACAGGCGGAGGCTTCTATGTCAGTGTCGTTCCCGAAATTACAAGTGCATCAGGAGCTGTTGGCTTCTATGTTGAAACCAAGTTCGCACCGCAGGTCAATACCGAGAATGTATGGGACAGCGGCGATGCCAAGATTGACGAGTCTGACAAAGGTTCGGTTTATACCCTGAGTACAGAGATTCGCGGTACCACAGAGGGCATCCAATACAAAGGTGACACTTATATCGGACGCTCTACCAACATGCTCTTCGGCAAAGGCAACACCTTAGGTTTCTTCAAGCAAGACGACGGCAGTTACAAGATTGACACACACGAGTCGATTGTGATGAGCCAACGATACGGCACCTATTTCGCTTATCCTCAAGAGTATATCGAGGAGACGCTGATACCGAACTGGAAGGCCATCATCAAATCACGTCTGACGGAAGGACACGTCGAAGCCGACCATTGGGACAAGAATAAAATGTCTAAAGTGCCCGGCAAGGTGATGTACTATACCATATATAGTGCAGGCGACCCGGAATTCGGCCGTAGCAACGGCGATGACAAATGGGGAAACCTGAGAGCTGAACGTGGCGGACATCCCAGTTACATGATGGTGAACGGCACCGATGAGCCCGTGGATGACGAGGTGGACAATGCCATTCGTCAGATTAAAGCATGGGAGGCTGCCATCGCAGATAATGAGGAAGACAAACTCAAAGCGTTCAAAGATAACCAGTATTTTATCCAGAACTACTCCATTGCCGGTGGTACGAGCGTTTCCCAAAAAACGAAGGTTGAAGGAGTCAATACGAGCCGCGTGGGTACGCAGCATGAGTGGAACTTCGACTCGGAGACACATCTCGGACTGCTGTTCAGCGGTGCAGGCGGTTATGCCATCATACGTTCTGTCCAACACTCCGAAGACAAAGATGTGACAGAAACAACCAACAACACGGCCAAAGAGGTGGCGTGGACCATCAGCGATGCTGACCCGCGCACTGCACTTTCAGTGGATGTGTTTAATTCTCCCAGACAATGGGGACCCATCTTCCGCACACGTGGCGGACAGACGGCAAACCCGCATGAGGAAGCCACCTATACGAAATACTATCTTGGCGGCGGCGAACAGCTCGACGAAGGCACAATGCGTGTGGAATGGCCGCAACTGACCGTGAAGGGTTCTTCGAAACTGACGAACGTGCCCACCGGCGGACAGGCTGCCTTCAATTTGGAGATGACCAACTTGAGCGAGACCAACAGCGACTGCACCTATATCTTGGAGGCCATCGAGAAATCGAATGCCAAGGGTGCCATCCTGGAGATTGACGGCGCTCCGCTGAGTCTCGGAAAGGCAGGGCGTGCCATCAGTATCAAGGGCAACAAGGAGAGCGTGAACAAAATGCTGTATGTGAGACAGAGCGACCGAAGCGTGAACCATTTCGAGGATTTGCAGTTGGTGCTCCGCTCAGAGAAAGATGAAAGCACGACGAGTGACACCCTTCACCTGTCGGTGGAATTTGTTCCTGCCTCGGCCATTATCGATATGGCGGTGGCACACACTGTCCTTAACCAAACCGACTTGGGTCTATATAAAGGCTTCCAAGTGAAGTTCTCTAATCTGGACCGGCAGGACAAAGGCCTGCAAGGACTGCGCATCCAATACCGCCGCAAAGGCACTGACTCATGGAGCCTGGTTCACCAGTGGCTGGTTGACGAGTCGGCTCTGGGACAGGGAGATGAAGTGTTGCCGCCTTCCGACGACTTGTTGCTACATAGCGTTTCCTTCCCCAACGACGGCATCTACGAACTCCGAGGCCAGACCTTCGGCAAATACGGCAACGATGATGTGACCTATGAGACTCCCATCATCGAGGTGATACAAGACACCCGCGGCCCGAAGATTCTCGGCATGGCAAGTCACGAGGGTCAGACGCTTTATTACTCAAGCCGTGATGACATGCACGTGCGCTTTAATGAGGTGCTCAACGGCAATGCGATGAGCGAAGCGTTCAACTTCGTGATTGAAGGCGACCTGAACAATGTGGCTGACAAATCGCAATTTGCCGACGTGGCTCTGCAACTCAATGGAGATGAACTGAGCACCGATGCCAGTTACTCGCTGAGTGAGAACGACCTGACTCTCGGCCTGTGGCTGTATCGTCAGACCGATGGCAATATCTTCAGCATGGGCTCGGCGTCGAACAAACTGGTGCTCTACACCTACGATGGCGGTCAACTTGCCGTCCGTACAGGCGAAGCGGAGAGCGTGATTAAAACTGGTGTCGTGATGCCTCAAGACCAGTGGACTTATTTGGCTCTCAACTATAAGCGCAAAACCGACAGCGATCCTGAGAACCGCGTCACACTGCTGTATTCAAATGCTAACAGCAATAGTCCGGTGTATGCTGCTGAGAACGAAGCTGCAGGCGACCTCAATGGCGAGGGCAACCTCAGCGTAGGCGGTAAAGGCATGAAAGGCATGATGTATGACCTGACATTATGGAAAGGCGATAAGTCGGCTGCTGAACTTTACGAGACTCGTGAGGAGCAGAAAGCTGCTTACACTCCCGGACTGATAGGCTATTGGCGTATGGACGAGGGACACGGAACGCTCATCAGAGATGGTGTCCGCTCAAGACACATCAATTTGCCTGTTGAGAGTTGGTATATCAACAACCGCAACCTGGCCGCGCACTTAGACGGCGAGTCACCGCTGAAGGTCGATATCAGCTCGGCCAACACCAGGGTGACTGACAACTTCGCTGTGGAAATGTGGTTCCGCGGAGAGCAAGACAAGAACGATAACGCACAACTCGTATCAGTGCTCAATGGCATGAGCATCGGCTTTAAAGATGGTGGTCTCGTGCTGGAGAAGAGCACACGCTCTGTGGATAACAACAACATCGAAACAAAAACAGTACATGAGAGCATTGTGCTGAGCGATGTCAACTACTGCGACAACAACTGGCACCATATCGCACTGAACGTGCGGCGCGGAACAAGCGCGGTGGTCTATATTGACGGCCAGGCCGTGAAGACCATACCTGAAAACAGCATTCCTGCCATCACCGGCCACTATCTGTTTGTGGGCGGTGAGGAGACGCTGGTAGCACCCGATGGCAGCGGTGTCGGCGGCGCCACAAACCTCTTCGTCGGTGATGTGGATGAACTCCGTATATGGAATGCCTCCATCGGCAGCTATATCCTCGCCGACCGACGCTACGAGCGGTTGGATAACTCTTATGCGGGTCTGGTCGGTTACTTCCCGATGGAAGAAATTAACCGTTTGAAGACGGGTGACATCGAATCTGTTCCGTCTATGGCTAACTTCGGCGACAACAAATTGCAGATGAAACTTGAAGGCAATCTGGTCACGAGTCAGAACGCACCCGCCATCCTTCCCGGTTCAAGCCGCATCCGTCTGGACGACAACGACTTCAGCTTCACGGTCTCGGCAGATGAGATTTACTTCCATTTCCAAGAGACCATGTATCCGCTGATGGATGGCAACGAGTTTGCGGTGACGGTGAAGAACATCAAGGACGAGTACAACAACCTCTCCGAACCTGTCATGTGGAAATTCTCCTGCGACTTCGCTACCATCGACTGGCTTAGCGGCGACATGGATATCACCAAGGAAGTGGATGAGACATTCGTATTCACTGAGTCTGTTTATAACATGGCCGGCAGCGGAAGTCAGCACTATGAGATTAGCGGACTCCCCTCATGGATGACGATCGACAAAGCTATCGGTACGATGAACTCAACCATGATGGATTTCAAACTGACGGTGCTCCCGTCTGCTCCTATCGGACACCATACCGTCTATCTCACGCTGACCGACAAACAAGGCATCAAGCGCATGAAGGCGGTGAACGTGACCGTGACAGGCGATGTGCCTGATTGGGCTGTGAATGAAAAACTGTATGAGAGCAACATGCAGGTTACCGGACAGATTTATATTGGCGATAAGATTTGCGAGTACACCGACAGTAAAATCGCTGCATTTGATGAGAACGGCAACTGCCGAGGCACAGGAAGCCCGCGCTACGTGGAAACGCGCGATGCCTATTATGTGGATATGATTATCTACGGTGGTGCCGCATCTGAGTTGAGCTCGGCGGTGCGCGACTTGTCATTCAAGTATTATGATGCCTCCACTGGACGCACCTATCCGCTTGTCTCGCTCGATCTTACGGGCAACAATGAATTGGAGATGTACCTCCCATATAGTCCTGATGCGGTCTATGGCTCGTACGACAGCCCCATACGTTTCTTGGCTTCTGATGTGCTCGAACAAGGGCTGACGCTTGAAAAAGGTTGGTCGTGGATCTCATTCTACGTGAAACCTCTCTTCTCCTCGCTCGAAAATGCCCTTCCCACAAGTTTGAGCGACCGCAGTAAGTTGATGAACGTGAAGGGTCATAAAGAATTTGCCACTTACAACAAATCGACCAAAACGATGACCGGGCAACTGGTAGAGTTTGTCCCTGGCAAGATGTATAAGGTTCAGACTTCGGCGAAACTGGTTTGGCCGTTCTATGGCACCATCATCGACGTGAGAGAGACGAGCCAGACCATCTACGAGGGTTACAACTGGATTGGCACGCTGTCGAGCAAGGTGATGTCGCCTGCTGATGCCTTCGCCGGTCTCAATCCGCAGAAAGGCGACATGGTGAAGAACCGCACCACGTCGGCTACTTACAACGGACAAGGCGTTTGGGAAGGAACCCTGAAGAGCATCGTTCCCGGACAGGGTTATATCTACCTGTCGAAAGACTCGCAGGAGAAGACTTTCCACTATCCGACGCTTTCAGACAACAATTCGGCACAAGCCGCATCGTTCAACATGGGTTATGACGAACCCACATGGCAGCCTGGCTTCTTCTCACCCGTGGATGAGCACCAGTTCCCTGACAACATGAACATGATTGCCGTGGTGAAGAAAGACGGACGCCAGATTGAGGATGCCGAAGTGGCTGCCTTCGTCAATGGCGAATGTCGTGGTGCCGTATCGTTCTTCGAAGGTTACTACTTCCTCAGCATCTTAGGCTCTTCGGCAGATGACCTCAACAACGATATTGAAATCCGCGTGTATGTGGATGGCGAGGAGTACACCTGGGTTGACAGTCAGCGATTCATCAGCGACGCTGTTGTCGGCACTCTGGAAGAGCCTTATGTGCTCGATGTGGATGTCACTGCCATCCGCACCATCGTGGCCGAAGAGGCTGAAGACGACACCGAGTGGTACACACTGCAGGGTGCGAAGATCGGACGCCGTCCCACGCAGCAAGGCATCTATATCCACAAAGGCGAGAAAGTGGTTATCAAGCGCGACAAACGGTAGTCATTTCCCCCTATATCATAAAAGAGGCACAGGGCTTCAAGCTCTGTGCCTCTTTTGGTTCCTTCGTTCCGTATGTTGTTGTGACAGCAGCCCTGTACCTCCCTTCCCCCTCCGTTCCGTGTGTTGCAGTGTCACAGCAACCCTCCGTCCTGTCCCATCAGGGACGATTTTGTCCTTTTTTATTGAAAAATAGTCAAATCGTTTGGCGGTGAATGATATTCTCCTTATTTTTGCAAGAAAATCAAGATAACACCCCAAATGAGATACAGACTATACCTCTCACTCCTGTTGCTGACACTGCTGGTGCTGCCTGCTCACGCCGTGCTGAAAGAGGCCGATTTGGACAACACTCTCAGTATCCTCCGTCAGGAACTCACCAATTATTACCAGGACCAGCAACGTCAGTCTGAGGTGAACAAAACAGCCCGTAGAGTTGTGTTCAACGAGCTGATGAGCATCGTGAGGCGCAGCAATCAGAATGCGCTGATGCTCTACTCTCAACGTCCCGACTATGTGTTTGACCTCTCGTATGCCTGTCATGAGGCGACGGAGATGTACAACTCGTTCCGCAGCGCCATCCAACCGTTTCGGAGCATGGTCGATAAATATGATGTGGAGATAGCCCGCTACGACAGCTTGGTGGTGAGCTTGGGAAAGATGCAAACCCGGATGCTGAGCGAACGTGCCAGCATCGACCGCAGTGTGTGCCTGGCGCTCGCCATCAACATCAAACGCACGTTGGAGGAGAGCCAACAGAGCATGAGCGACTACATCAACTACTACCACGACACGGAGGAGCGGTTGAAGAATCTGAACGACTATGCGCAGAAACGATACGATGAGATACAAAACCACATCTTCATCAACGGCGGAAAGAGCTATCTGGAGATTCTCTCTAACCTGCCCGCCCAACTGTCGCAGACGAAAGAGACGGTGGCGTCTAAATACGAGCCTTACCAGAAGGTGAAGTCGCAATGGGACAGCCGTATCATCCTCACGCTCTTCGCCTTGCTGGTGGGTTATGGCATCTTTGCCGTGATTCTCAACTTCTTCCTGCTCCGCTTCCTCTTCCCCAAACGCTACCGGTCGGAGAAATTCATTGCCAAGCGCAATTACATCATCATGAGCTCGACGGTCATCACCTTCGCGCTCATCATGCTGATTGCACGCTTGACAACGAGTCAGAACTTCATCATCATGGCCAGTGGTCTGTTGATGCAATATGCCTGGCTGTTCAGTGTCATCCTCATCTCGCTGCTGCTCCGTCTCGATGCCCAGCAAATTAAGAGCGCGTTCCGCATCTACCTGCCGCTCATCGTGGTGGGATTCATCGTCATCGCCTTCCGCGTCATCCTCATACCCAACGACCTGGTCAACCTCATCTTCCCGCCCATTCTGCTCGTCTGTATGCTGTGGCAGTGGTGGGTCATCAGGCGCCATAACGACAACATACCGCGCAGCGATGTGTTCTATACCTATGTCTCGCTCGTTGTGTTCGTGGCTTCTGTCATCAGCTCGTGGATGGGTTACACGCTCATGAGCGTTCAGCTGCTCATCTGGTGGATCATGCAGCTCACTTGCATCCTGACCATCACATGCGTGAGTCAGTGGGTGAGAAAATACGGCGAACTGCACGACATCGAGAACAAACCCATCACCAAGACGTGGTTCTACCACTTGCTCTACCGGGTGCTGCTGCCCACCATGGGGGTGCTGTCGGTGATTGTGGCCATCTATTGGGCTGCCGATGTGTTCAACCTGAGCGACCTCACATGGCGCATCTTCTCCTACCGTTTCATCAACACGAAGAATTTCAGCATGAGCTTCCTCAATATCGCGTCGGTGGTCATTCTTTGGTTCATCTTCTCGTTCATCAACCGCACCACGAAGCAATTCTTGAGGTATTATTTCATGAAGATGGACCCGAAGTCGGCCGACAGCCGTATGATGATGTCGAAGAATGTGCTGCAGGTGCTGGTTTGGGGCATCTGGCTGCTGGCGAGCTTGGCCATTTGCAACATCAGTTTCACTTGGTTGGTGGTCATCTCTGGCGGTCTGTCCACGGGTCTGGGTTTCGCGTCGAAAGACATTCTCGAAAATATCTACTATGGCATCTCGCTGATGGCCGGGCGCATTAAGATTGGCGACTGGATTATGGTCGACGGGGTGCGCGGCAAGGTGAGCAGCATCAGTTATGTGAGCACGGTGATTGATGCGATCGACGGTTCACAGATTGCTTTCCAAAACAGTCAGCTGTTCACCAAGAATTATAAGAACATGACGCGCAACCACGGTTATGAGCTCGACATCCTGGAGGTGGGCGTGGCCTATGGCACCGACATCGAGCGTTGCAAACAGTTGTTGAAGGATGCCATCATGAAATTGGACTGTGTGAACAAGGAGCGCGGTGTGCGTGTAGTGCTCCGCGAGTTCGGCGACAGCAGCGTCAACCTGAAACTGCTCGTTTGGGTGCCTGTGAGTACCCAGTACACCAACGATGGAGAAATCCTCGAAGCCGTTTACAACACGCTGAATGCCAACAACATCACCATCCCATTCCCACAGCGCGACCTGCATATCATCCACGATAGGGTAGAGTAGTGGGAGCCCCCCCTTGAGAGCCCCGCCCTCCTCACCAAAAAAGTAGGGAAGCAGCGTGCCGCAAAAAGTAGGGAGGCGGCGTGCCTTCAAATAGTAGGGGCGCGGCGTGCCGCGTCCGCAAGCAATTGATTATCCATCAATATTAGACTAATAGCTCATTTTGCAGGCTGAAACCATAGTCAAGTTCCGATAAACACTGG
>CAMJFC010000049.1 GCA_946404865.1 uncultured Prevotellaceae bacterium | reverse complement strand
AATCATTTATGAAACATTCAAAGATGGACGGGCACGGCTATCGATGTTCTTCGGTAATCACTCCCTCCCCTCGGGGAGGGATGGGGAGGGGGCTAAAAGAGGTGCGACCCACAAGGGCCGCACCTCTTCACTAATAGATGTGATTCAAAGAAAAGTTATTATTCGCTGATGACTGATTCTGTCTCATATTCGTCGAGAGCGAAGACTACGACACGGTTCCACTCGTTCTTGAGTGAGTAGGGTTGCACAACGTCACCCTTGTAGTCGATGCTCAGGCGGTTGGGATCCACACCGAACTCGTTGACCAGCATGTTGAAGACGCTGGTAACACGGCGCTTAGACAAACGCATGTTGTAAGCGGGATAAGCTGTCTCCACATCGGCGAAACCGCAGATGGTCACATTCACTTCGGGGTGCGACTTCATGTAGTTGGCCACAGCCTCCACGTTGCGTTTCTGCACGTCGGTGATGTAGTATTTGTCGATGATGAACGACACGGTCATGTCGAGGATACGACGCTGCTTGATCTTCGCATTCTTCTCTTTCTTAGCGTCCTCAAGATCTTTCTTGGCATCGTTAATCTTACGGTGGATGTCAGAGAGGTCGTAGTCGAGGCCGGCAGTACGATATTTGAAGCGATGGTCTCCGTAGTGGTCGAGGAAGTGATAGACCAGACCGAGGTTGAGGTTGATCCAACCATCGTATTTATCATCATAGCGGATACCGTCGAGGTCATCGTCGGTAGCGTGAATCATACCTTCGAGGTTGATGTCGAAGTATTTGTTGAGCATGTAGCTCAGGCCCAGACCAGCGCGAACGGCGAAGAACGTCTTGTTTCTGGTAGCGTCGTCGAAGTCGGTCACTTGATAACCTTTCACATCCTTCAACGTCTTAGGCATAGTTTTGTCGAGGTCCCAACGGGTGACGAAACCGACACCGAGGATACCGAGCACGTTCCAACGACGAGTCTCTTTATACTTCGAGAAGATGTTCGTGAAGTTAGGCACAGCATCGATGAAGCCACTGGCCAGTTTGAAGTCATAATATCCGTGGGTGTTGATGCCTGCGTCGCGCGACTTCAGCACAGAGGTGCGCTCGAGGATACCCACCTGCTTGGTATAGCTACCAGCCAGACGGACAGCGAAGCCCGGTGAGAAGCTCTTACCGATGACGAGGCTGGCATTACCGCGCTGTGTGTCGAAACGGAAAGTCTCACGCGGACGGACATTCTCGCCGAGGGGGCTTGTCGTACCGCCATAAAGGCCTACAAACCAGTTGTCAAAGAAAGTATAGTGCCGCAGAGCGGTAGCGTATTCAAGGTCATTATCCTGCGCCATAGTAAGGGTCGGCAGGGCAATCATCGCTGCGATCAAAGTAGCTTTTATCTTATTCATAGCGATTGTCTGTTTTTAGAGTTTTCCGTTTTCGTTAATATACACAATGATGCAGTTTTTGTCAGTCTGCTGGCTTTCCACTTTCTTCGTATCCTTCTCGATGAAGATACGGTTTGCGGGAATCTGATAGTTGTTGATCAGCGTCTCACGGATGGTGTTAGCACGGTCGTTGAAGAGAGCACCTGCGTTACCCAATACAGTGATGTAGAGGTTGAGCTGGTTGTTGTGGTCTTTCATCTCCTGAGCAGCGGTGTACACGTTCACCTCCTGCATCTCGTCGATGTCGCTTGAGCCATTGGCGAAAGAAACGAGGACGTTGATTTGCTGTGACTTCACATCCACCGTAGGACGGTTTTTGCGGATGTCCTCAGCCTCTTTGCGCAGACGGTTCAATTCAGCGTTCAGGTCATTATACTTCGAGTAGTCGCGTGTATAATAGGTGAACTGGTGAGCACCGTCGGTGGGGTTCTTGAAACGGTAGTTCAGACCGAGGAGCAGGTTGGCGTGTCCATCCCATTTATTATGTGTGATGATGCCGTCGAAAGAGTCGTCAATCCAAGTGTTCGAAGCCTCGACCGAGAAGTCCCAGCGCTCGCCCAGACGGAAGAGCATCTGCAAACCGGCACGGAGACCGAGGAGTGTGCAAGCGTCGGTGTTGTACTTGCTGTCATTGTTGTTCCAATTGCGGTCGCTGAAGCTGAAGGTCTGCTCGCCACCGATTCCGAAGAATGCGATGAGGTTGAAGAAGCGGCTTTCACGATAGCCACCGAAGATATTGGTCAGATTGAACATACCATCTGCGAAGAGCGAACCGGAATGGAAATGGAAGCTCTTGATGTCATCGGTGAGACCGCGGTTGCTGGCCCATCCGAGTTGGAGTCTCATACCTACCGAGGGAGAAATCCACTTACCTGCATAAATAGCAGCAGCGGGGCGGAGATGACGCCAGAAGGATGTATGGTCTTGGTTGCTGCCCCAGTTGTAGAGCACACCAGCCTGGATACCTGCGAACCAGTTATCCCAGAACTTATAGTCACGAAGAATTTTTTGGTCTTTTCCTTCTTCTTGGTTCGTATCAAGCCAATAGTCAGATGTCACTGTGGCAGTTGGTGTCTCCTCCACCTGTGCGCTGACCGTCATTGTAGCGCTCATAGCTGCCACCAAAGCGAAATATTTAAGTTGCTTCATTGTTATTGAATACAGTTAAAAGATTCTATTTTGTGTGTTACGCAGTTTTAGAAGAGGAAAGTACACATATACATACCATCTTTCTCATAGAAATAGATGTATCTCCAGCTATGAGCACCTGCGAAGAGCGCATAAGTAATACCATCGACATTGCTCCATGTGGGGTCGATGTCGGTGGAATAGATGTTATCGTTCACTTTGCACCCGATCTTCATACCCTCGTTGCGGAAGCGCTGCTGAGCGTCGCGGTCAGGGAAGATGAGTGTAATGGTCATCGGAGTGTATTTACCAGGTTTGTTCTCCGTCAAGTCAAAGTTCAACAGCTTGGGGCTGTCGGCCAGCTTAGTGTATGTCTCAGTCATGTGTCCTTTTTTATAAGAGACACCTTTTGAAAAGACATAGTAAATCTCTCCCGACTCATTGGTGTCATAGATGAGGTCAAGCCCGGCTTTATTGGCCAATCCGTGGTAATAGTCCAAAGATTTACCTTTAGCCTGGAAGTTCATCAACTCCAAAAAAGTCTTAAAATGGAAATCATTCTGCGCCATCGACACATTCGCACACGCCAACAGCACAACCATAACGCATAATAACTTTTTCATTGTTTATCTATTTAGTTTATCTGTAAATATTCTCTCAATGTAATATGGTAAGAATCAATTTTTCGCAAAGATGTATATATGTGCTAACTTTGATTTTGCGTGCAAAGTTAACTATTTTTTTTTATTCTATTGCTTTTTTTGGTTTTTTTTTCGGTTTTGATGGCATTTTTTTCAAAATCGTGATGATTTTACTTACCATGCGAGCCATACGGGGGTGATTTGAAAACGAAGAGAGGCCGAATCTCACGACTCAGCCTCCCGATTTTTCATTTTCATGAAAAGCACAAATAAAATTATTGATTATTTCTGCAGACCGTCAGCGAAACCAGCATAGGTATGCTTGCGGTTATAGTTGAGGTCCCAAAGTCCGACAGGCTGGTTGGCACGCCATCCGCTGTTGGCGGGTGAGTCAGTGACGCACCACTGGCAGATGCCCCACTGCTGGTCCACCGGCACAATCTCCAGATACTTACCGATGATCCACTTATAGAACTCAGCCATCTTATGGTGTTGCTCCTCGGTGACATCGGCAGTGTTGATTGCATTGCCGTTTTCATCGTTGATACCCATGTCAAGTTCCGACACGCGCACCAGTTTACCAGTAGCAACCATAAGTTTAAACATCTCCTCAATCGACTTCTCGATAGCGGCTTGGCTATTGGGATTGAGGTAGTAGCTGATGTGCATCTGAGTGCCGATACCGTCAATCTTCGTCTCACCGTCGGCTTCCCACCGTTCAATCCACTTGATGAGGCTCTTCAATTTACCATTGTTGTCCCACCAGCTTTCGAGGTTATAGTCATTGATAAAGAGTTTCACGTCAGAGGGTCCATATAGGCGTGCGAATTTCACTGCCAAGCGCACATAATCCAAATCGCCCAGATAGTCCTGCCAGAAGAAATTGTTCTTTGCGTCGTCAGGATCTTCAGGGTTGGCATGTTGGAGGGCATAGACACCTTCCCTGTCGGGATTACCGCCCGAGATGGCTTCGTTCACCACATCGAAGGCATGCACCTTGCCCTTACATCCTTCCATCATGCCTTGAATCCATGCCTCCATAGCCGGAACAAGGTTTTCTTTCATCTCTTCGGGTGTCTGTGGAATACCACCAACATTCTCCTTCTCCACTTCGAATACAATATTATCGAAATAGAAGGTGGTGGTCACCTTGTTTTTAGCCAGGTTGAACGCTATGCTCTGGAATTCACCGCCACCAGCCATAGTTCCGTTAACAACGACTTCAGTATCCCAGTGTTGCCAAGCTGTTGTAAAATTAGGTGAACCTATACATTCCCAGTGAATATATTGGCCCGGCTCTTTTTGACTCTGTGTGTCGCATGCACCATCACCGCTGGCGCGATAGTCAAACGCTACGTGTATTTTGGTGCCTTCAGTCAATTTCTCAGGCACGCGGATGAAGAACTGTGTATCCCAGTCTTGAGTGGGATTGTCAGCAGACTGAACGACAATTCCACGGGAGCCATCCACACCCACACCATCTTGGATAGTTGAAGGGTGCGGACCACCCGTCGAAGGTTCGGTTGTGAAGTAATTACTTACGTCGTCACCTTCCAAGTCACCATTGTTGACGAGACTCTCCCAGTATTTAACAGGACCGGCAACCTCAACCCAAGCCTCCCAAGAGATGTTGTCAAAGTAGTAGTCAGTGGCCTCTTTTAACACGTTCAAATTAAACGCAATGGTATGCATGCCGTTACCCTCTGCAGGTATAGTACCTTCAACGGAGTATTCTTTCCACTCAGTAGGGAATTCAGACAGGTTAGGAAGCATAGTCCAGTGCATATATTGACCTATCCCATTTTGACATTGAGTCTCTGTAGCTGCCACTTTATCAGCACGGTATTGCATCTTGAATCGGTATTTATCGCCGGCATTCCAGGTATGATTCGGTGTGTAAACAAAGAATTGTGTATCCCAATTTTGACTGGGATTATCGATACTATGCACTTTGATACAACGGCTGCCGTCTACACCTTGGCCCTCAACGACGTTACTCGCGCCAGTATCACCATCCTTTCCAACAAGGCAGGTGAAATCAGTGCCTTCACAGTCGCCATTAGTAACTTGCTCCACCCAGGTTGACTCTTTCGGAGCGTTGGGGTCAACAGGAACAGGTTTGGGTGCAATCAGAGAATTGAGCCATTTCACCGGCTGCTGCGAGTGCCATGCCAGTGTATGTCCATAGACGGGGATGCCAGCGGCCTCGGCCGTCTCGACAAAATCGGTGACGGGGCCGAACACCATGGTGCCGTCATCGGACACACACGATGCCATCTTCATCTCGTTGCCGGCCACCACCTCTTCGAAGTTAGAGTTGACCAACGCATAAGTGAGTTGCTTCTTCACATAGTCGTTGGCAGATACAGCAACACCCAGTTTGAAGTTAGGATATTTCGCATGATCGACATACTCCTTGAGCGGTGCATAATCGGTCAGGTAAGCATATTCGGCAAGGTTGTCGGGCTTTCCCACCTCGTATGATTTGAGGAGGTCATCAGCACAACTGCAGAACAAGCATCCAGCTGCTAATAGAAATAAATGGATACGTTTCATATTCATTGCATTTTTAAGTCATTATTCAGTTGCATAAACCGGTTCAAACTCCTCAACGGTCACACCGGAACGCTGCCAGACGAGTTTCTCGTGTGTAACACCTTTTTCAATAGCATTTCCGAGGTCATCCACACCAAAATCGACAGTATAATTCAATTCCATACCATCGCGGTCCTTGTTGCCCCATGCCAATTTTTCACCATTGTCAGTCCATGAGCCGCTGCCAGAGGCCGTGTACCCGGGAGTAAGCGATGTGATAGTGCATTGTTCACTGCCATTGAAAGACAAGAGGAGGTCGCAAGACAGAATTCTCGATTCGATTTTTACATCACCTTTCTCGTCAATGAATCCGTAATCACGCTGATAGGTGACCGTATAAATCGCCTCGTTGAGCGACTTGCTCTTAATCTGCACGATGTTGGCGTTCTCGATGTTGTCGGTCGAGGTACTGTGGTTGGTAAGCCAATAGCCCGTGTATTTGTTTTGGAACTTCACGCAATAGAGCACATAGTCCTTCGGCAGCACATCCCAGTTAGCGGCATTGGTGCGCACAGCCTCCTTACCTTCGGCCAGAGTACCAGTGAGTATGTTGTCAAAGCCGCTCTGTCCTACAATCACCAACGGAATGACATACGTGTTCTTCACTGCGTCGGGGTCGGCAAAGAAAGCGTCAGAGAGTTGCACCTCGGTAGTGCCGTTCATCGTGCCGTTGAAGGCCAGGCTGGTCGTAGAGAGGCTATAATAGTTGCTTGGCATGACCTTGACGGGTGTGCCGTCGGCAAAGGTGAGGTTATTGACCAGAGTATTGTCAACAGACACCTGCACCGTGCCGTTCGATTTATTGTACGAGCCGCCGAAAGTAGCCTTGATTTGGCACTTGTGTGCTTTATCCATCGATGTGTCGTATTCATCATCGCCGAGCACGATGGTTCGCACGGGATACTGGTAGGGGAAATACACGGTGGTGCCACCCTCGAAATCAGGGAACGAGGGGTCACCGCTCTTACATCCTGTAAGAATCGGCGTGATTCCAATGGCCACGAGCATCAGTACGTTTTTTATGTTACCTTTCATCTTGCTTGTTGTTTTGATTGTCATTTTATTTATGCTTTTTATCACCATCCGTCGTTCTGACGAAGGTTGCTGAATTTGAGGATTTCACTATTGGGTATCGGGCCGTAATACATATAGTCCTGATAGTTGCGGGTCTCTACGGTTACATATTCATATTTAAATGTACCGTCGGTGTTGGCCGTAATGTTGACACCCTTGACTGCCTCGTTGAGCGGAGCCTTCCAACGGCGGAGGTCCCAGAAGCGGTGATTCTCGAAACAGAGCTCCAGACGACGCTCATTGCGGATGAGCTCGCGCATCTTGTCTTTATCTTTGGCGCACTCCTCAAGATAGGAGTCGCCACCGCCCTGGTCAAGAATTCCTGCACGCTTGCGCAGAGCCTTGATGACATCGTAAGCGGAATAGTTGGCACCACCCACAGCCGTCTTCGGGCCGGCAGCCTCGTTGGCAGCCTCAGCATAGTCGAGGAAAATCTCAGTGTAGCGGATACGTGCACCCCAGTGCCATTTGTTATTATTGCTCAACTCGAGGTTCATATCGTCGCGGAGGTGTTTGCGCAGATAGTAACCTGTCAGTGTCGATTTGCCGAGCTCCTTGTCCTTACCGTCGAGTGTCTCAGAGTTGATTGTGGTGTTAATGGTGCCACCTAACGCTCCGAGTACATCACCGTTGCATACGATATACATTTTCAGGCGCGGGTCGCGGTTCGCATAGGGATTCTGGGGGTCATAGCCAGAGCGGGAGTCGGTGATGGGGAATCCGGAGGCCGTCGGGAAGGCATCCACCAGGTTCTGTGAAGGATTGAGCCGTGCATTGCCATAGAGCGAAGGAGGATAATAGTCGGTCTCGAGGGTGTTGGTCTGCATCACATTACCACGCCAAACGACCTCTAACGGGTCATCGTCGGTGTAGGAGTAGTTGTCGATGTAGGAGTAGTTGCAGAACCATGTCCATCCCGAGGGGTCGATACCATTGATACCACCCACGTTGTCGAGGCTCAGCTTAGCGTATTGTGCTGCCTGTTCCCATGTCATGGCTCCACCACTCTGATAGGCGGGAGAAGCGGCGAAGAGGGCTGCTTGCGCTTTGAAGGCCGCAATCATGCGTCCGTCGATTTTACCTTTCTCATGGTTACCGAAAGCATAGTTATACTGTTTGGTGGTGGCACCGAGAGCCCTATACTTTTCGGGTACGAGATTATCGTTTGAAATATTGCCATAACTTTTCGGAAGGTACTTCTCAGCCTCATCGAAGTCGGCCATAATCTGGTCAATACACTCCTTAAAGGTATTTCTGGGCTGGTTAAAGTCCGAGCCGCCATCCTCTGACTGCAGATGGATGGGTACACCCATCAACACACCGTCCACCATACCGCAGTGAGCTCGCAGCAGGTATAAAAGTTGGAGTCCTCTCAGAGCGTATGCATTGCCTTTATAGAGGTCTTTGTGCATCTCGTTGAGTCCGGCGTTTGAATAGTCCCACTCCACATCGTCGCAATGCTCGAGGAAGAGGTTGCAATACTGGATGGCATGATACCGGGAATCCCAGTTGTTCACGGCGTTCACGCTTGACGTCCAAGAACCGAGCGCCATCTTTTTATAGTTGTTGTCGTTGTTATTGGTCACAGCGTCGTCGGTGGCCACATCCGTGGATATACCATTATCAGAGGAGGCGACACCGTTTGCCTCAATGGGGATGAGCATAAAGGCATTGTCGATAATACCACGCGCAAAGACTGCGTCCTGCTCCATCTCGCTCAGGTCATGGTTGTTTTCCAAAGCCGGCTCGAAAAGATCGTCACAGGCAGTGAGTGCCACGGCAGCTGTACCAAGAAGGATGATATTTTTGAGTTTCATATCTGTATTCCTTATAATGATTAGAATGATACTTTAACACCAAGATTATAGAATCTGGACTGAGGAGCACTGCCCACGTTCATCTCGAGGATTTCGCGCTCTTTAGCAAGTGTCAGCAGACTGTTACCGCTCACATAGACCGACAAGCCTTTGATGAAGATACCGTCGAAGAGGCTCTTCGGGAAGTCGTAAGTGAGTTGCACCTTGGCCAGGTCGAAGCGAGAGGTGGAGTAGAGCCAGAAGTCGGAGTTGACGAAGTTGTTCTGGCCGGCCTCTGTGGTCAGACGGGGATAGGTAGCAGTGGCTGCCGTCTCCGGTGTCCAGCGGTCGCGCACCACGGCAGAGTATTTGCCGTCGCCGTGTACCCACCAATAGGAATTGCTCTTGAAGGCGTGGCCGCCAAAGCCGCCGATGCCGAGCATGAAGAGGGTGAAGTTCTTGTACTTGAAGGTGAGGTTCACGCCGAGTGTGGCAGGAGCACCATACCATCCGCCCTTGTCGAGCTTCACTTGGTCTTTGCCGTCGATGATGCCGTCACCGTTCTGGTCCTTATATTTCAGGTCGCCCGGACGGATGTTACCACCGATTTTCTGCTCGGGTGAGTTGTCAATGTCGGCCTGGTCCTGGAAGAAACCGAGGCACTCATAGCCCCAAAGCGCGTCGAGCGGCTGGCCCTCACGATATTGGTACGCATCTTCATAGTTGGTGTCATCGCGTTTGGTCGCTTTCGTGGTATAGTACGTGAAGTTGAGACCGCCTTCGAATCCGAAATCACCAAACTGTTTCTTATATTTCACTGCCAGGTCGATACCACTGCGGCTGTCCTCGTTGTAATTGAGGTAAGAGAGGAAGCTCGACTCGGGGTAATAGGAACGGAAGTAACTGGGCATTTGGTTGGTAGCCGAGATGATGCCGCCTTTGTGCTTGCTGGTGAAGAATGATGCGTTGAACGCGAGTGAGCGTTGAAGCATCAAGGCCTGCAAGGTCACGGAGAACTCGTTGCGTTCAACAAAAGCCAACGCATCGTTACCACCGAGAACCGACTGTGTGGTCGTATGGCTGCTCATACCGTTCCAGTCCCACCAGTTGGAGCCGTCGCCCGAACGATATCTTCCCTGATACATATAGTAGTTCTCGATATCGAGGTCGGTCTTCAGGTTGCTATAGCTGGCGCTGATGGTCAGGTCGTCGAAGATGTTCTGATTCTGCATGAAACTCTCACCTGTGACACGCCATCCAAGGGTGAACGAGGGTGAGAAACCTGCGCGGTGTCCTTCGGGCAACTTAGCCGACCAAGGTGTAGCGAGTCCGAACTCGCCATAGTAGCGGTGGTCGTAGTTGTAGGAGAGGTCCAAACCGAGGTTGGCGTTACTCACCTTGTGGTATTCACCGGAAGTGGTGGTCTGGTAGCCGTTAGCCACCAACATGGCACTCACATTGTGTACGTCGTTGAACGTGCGATTGTAATCGAAGTGAGCGTTGAAGGTGATAGTCTGGTTGTCGGAGGAGCCGGAGATGGTCTCCTGTCCTGTTTTCTTATCCACCGTCTCATAATTATTGAGGTCAGAGATCACCTCTTCGCCGTTGTAGTTGCCCCACGTAGGCTGGAAGATGGCATAGGTGTTTTCGTAAGACTGGGTGTAAGACGTAGCGTAGTCGATAGCCATCAAGGTGTGGAAACTCAACCCCTTGAGCAGTTTGCTCAAATCGACATTGACACCTGCATCGAATTGGAACTGGCGGCTGGTCCATGTGCTTCTGCCACCGGCATAGATGTCGGCGATGGCGTTGGTCTTCTCCACCTGCGTACCAGCAAGGAAACAACCGTTGATGATATTGTTCGAGTTGGAGAGCATATACTGCGCACCCTCACACGCCGGATCCACAAAACTCGTCGGGATGAGCGGATAGAGACGGTTGGGCCGCATAGATGCCGCTGCCTCCCAATAGTTAGTGCCACGTGTGCTTCTCTGGTTGTAATAAGTGGCGTTGGCGTTAACATAGGCTGAGATGAAGTCGTTGATTCTCAAATCCACGTTACCACGCACATTGAAACGGTCGGTATAGTCGTTCTTTCCCTCTCCGAAATTAAGGAAATCGCCTTGTTTGTAGTAACTGACGTTGGCATAGAACTTCGCGCGCTCGTTACCGCCCTCGATTTCAGCGGTCACATCGCTACGGTTGTACGCCTTTTTGATGTAATCCGATGAATAGAAATTGAGGTTGGGATAGCGGTAGGGATTAGCCTGTGCTGCATAGTTGTAGATGTCAGCATCGGAATAGAGGTTACCCAAACCATCGTTGCGGCGGGCTTCATTGTAATAGGTCATGTACTCTGCCGAGCCGAGGTATTCGGGATAGGCTTTGGCGACGGCCCAGCCTGTGTTGGCGCGTACATCGACACGCAGTCCGTCGGTCACCTTACCACGTTTGGTGGTGATCAAGATAGCACCCTTGGCTGCACGGCTTCCGTAGAGCACCACGGCCTGCGCGCCCTTGAGGAAAGTGATGTCTTCCACCTCGTCGGGTTTCACATTGTTGTCAGCACGGGGTACACCGTCAATCAAGACGAGCTGGTCGGTATAACCCCACATACCGGCACCGTTGAAACCGGCCACATAGCCCTGCATGTTGTCCAGGGTGTAGGTGTTATAGTTCTTCTCCATCAGTTCCCGGTAGTTCACGGTCGAGACACCACCCAGCACGTCTTCCTGTGCCACCTTTCGGAACGGCATGTTGACCGTGGCGGAGTCATTCTCATCGATCTGTGCGCTGGCCGGTGTGAAAGCGGGCCATGCGAAGAGAACTGACAGCAGGATATATTTCGTTTGTTTCATAAGATTATTGTTCTTTTAATTTTTGAATCTTTTAATTTTAAAATCTTAAAAGAATTACCATCCGGGATTCTGAGGAAATTCAGAATAGAGGAACACTTCACTCTCCTTCAGAGGCAACAGATAGTGCTTCGCACCCAGGTTGCGGGTGAGGATTATCGTACCATCCTGACCCGGATATTTCCACCCGGTCTTTTTCGCATAGCGCGGGTCTTCGTTCGCGAAATCATAATCGCCTGCACGATAGAAAGCGGCACGCGTCTTGATGTTATACGGATACTCGGTGAGGAGGAGCCAGCGCTGCAGGTCGTTCCAGCGCATACCCTCGAAAGCGAGTTCGCAAGCACGCTCGCGACGCACCTCATCGATGAACTTTTGCTGCGTACCCGTCCAGTTGGCGGTGACGTGTCCGCATCCCACGCGGTCGCGCAGCACATTGATGGCATCCTCGGCAGTGAGGCTGCACTTGCTGCTCTTGAACTGAGCTCCCGAAACGGCCGCACCAGCCTCGGCATACATCACATAGACATCTGCCAAACGGAGGTAAGGAAGGTTGTTGGTGGGTGCAATACTATAATCATACCCTTTGTCGTATTTGTTGTTCTGGTGGCGCACCAGTTTCTGGCAGAAGTAGCCTGTGCGGCTTCCGTCAGCCTCGCGGCTCGGATCGCCCGAGGGCACCATGTTACCTCCGGTGAACATCTCCATATATTGGAACGGGACATCAGCTTCAAGGTTAGGATCTACTAACAAGAATTTAAATCCGTCGAACACGATGTCGTGATAGAAACGCGGGTCGCGGTTGGCATAGGGCTGAGTGGGGTCAAATCCTGAGTTGGGATTGAGCGTACCATCAGCATTGAGAATCGGCTCACCATTAGCCATACCGTAAGCATAATCGACATAGTTGGCTGTCGGCATGTGGATGACCGCATCGTGCTCAACGATACCGTTCACCTTGGGTCCCCATAGTTTGGAGAAGTTCCAGTTGGAATAGTTACCGTCGCCACCCCATGTGGGATTCCTGAACATGGCCTCGACAGACCCCGGCAATTTCCATCCCTGACCTACTGTGCAGAATATTTCAGAGTAGTTGGAGGAAGACCCCTTAGCAGCGATATGGTCGTAGACGCCATAACTGGGTCGGTTTTCCGCATCGTCGGGCGCATAGCTGTATTCGGCCAGGCTGTAGGGTGTGGCTCCCGACTCGACCAGTGCGATACACTCACCGAGGGCATCGGCGGCTTTCTGTGCCAACTCCTTATTATATTTATAGGTGGTACCATCTTTCAGGGCACCCATGTGGGGGCCGTTGTTCCAATTCTCCCACAGCGGGGAAGCCGCCCAAAGCTGCACCTTGCCTAAATAGGCGAGTGCCACAGCCTTGTTGACACGCAGGTCGTTCTTACCCAATGTCTTTCGTCCGATGGTCGTCTTATCCCAGTCGGCAGGCAGCAGGTCGGCCGCTTTGCGGAAGTCCTCTGCGCATTTCTCAGCACACTCGCGGTACGAGAGACGCGGCAGTGTAAGCACCTCGTCGGAAGGCAATGACGAATCCACGTAGGGCAGTCCGCCGAACCATGCAATCAGCTCCTCATGCCACCATGCGCGGAAGAAATAGAGCTGTCCGGCGATGAAGTTCTTCTCTTCGGTTGTGGCGTCGGTCATCTTATCGAGGTTCTCCAGTCCGAGGTTGGCCTTACGGATGCATTTCCAGGCATTGCGGCAGAGTCCGCGGTTGAAATGCGGGTTGCCACCATCGGTATCCATACGGTTGAGCCAGCTTTGGCGTCCACCTTTATCACCCTCGTCGTACCAGTGACGGTAGTCGCCCAGGTCGAAGTGAGCAGTGACGTGTGTGTCGCCCATACCAGCGTTCATGATTTCATCTTCACCCCAGTTGAATGAAGTACACCAGTAGCAAGACTCCTTGTTGGGGATGTTGTCGTAGATTTCCTCAACGAAGCCCTGGAAGTTGGTGAAGTTCTTGAAGGCTTCTCCCTCACCCACAATCGAGTCGGGTTCCTTGTCGAGGTAGTCTGTGCAAGAGGAGAGTCCCAAAGTCAAGGCAGCTACACCTAATATTATATATTGAAACTTTTTCATTGCTTTTTCCTGAATTAAAGGTTAAATTTGATACCGAAGTTGATACGCTTCATCGTAGGATAAGCACCGTTGCCGGCATTGTGGTTACCAGCAAAGTTCGACTCACGGTCATCAGGCATACGGGTCCACAACCAGAGGTTGTTGGCACTCACATAAACCTTGAGGTCCTTGACACCGATTTTGCGTATCCAGGGCTGTGTAAACGTGTAAGCCACCTCGACATTCTTCAGACGGATGTAACTACCGTCGCAAAGGAACTGTGTGCCGTGATAGAGTTGGTCGTTACCCAATTGAGCATTCAGACGCGGAGTCACGATGTCAGCATTGTTATGGTCGAGGCTCCACCATGTGCCTTGGTCATAGACGTTGGCCAGCTGCGGCATGGAGAGGCTCGTCATCGTGACGTCACGGGTGACATTGGTCACACCATAGAACTGTGCGAAACAGCTGAAGCCCTTCCACTCGAAACCGATGGTGGCATTGAAGGTGTTCTGAGGTGTACCTGTGTATCCGTAGGGGATATAGTCGCTCACGTTGTCGATGACA
Organism: uncultured Prevotellaceae bacterium; assembly: GCA_946404865.1. GTDB lineage: Bacteria > Bacteroidota > Bacteroidia > Bacteroidales > Bacteroidaceae > Prevotella. The sequence continues at coordinate 9,252 of CAMJFC010000049.1, read as the reverse complement.
CCATCGCCGTTGAAGTCGGTGATGTAGTAGTCGCCGGGCAACTTCAACTGGTTGTTGGTATCATATTTCGGAGCACCATAGATGTCATCGTAGGTCTGCATGATACCTTGGTCGAGGAAGGTGCGCACCTGGTCGATGCTGTAGCCGGCCTCTTTACGATAAGCGGGGAGCAGTTCGGGGTCGTCCTTCACCTTAATCTTATTGATGGCATGCGTCATGCTGGTGTTGGCCCACACACGCATCTGGTTGGGGAACACTTTGTTGAAACGGAGTTCAATCTCGTAACCGTTGGTGGTCACCTTACCGAGGTTGGCCACGGGCGGTGTCTGACCGAAGTAAGCGGGGATGGCGCGTTGTGAACCATTGACAAGGATGTCATGACGGCTGTCGCGGAAGATTTCCACCGCACCGGCAAACATACCACCGAGAATGGCATAGTCGATACCGAAGTTGAACTTCTTCACGGTCTCCCAGTGCACATCGGGGTTACCTACTGCCGTTTCGCTATACCACTGATAGGGAGAGCTGCCATGTGAGACATCCAATCTTGAACTGCCTCCGTAGCCCCACTGTGTCATGTAGAGGAAACGGACTCCGATGTTATCGTCACCGATTTCACCGTAGCTGGCACGGAGTTTCAACATATCGATGATGTTCTTCTCGCGGAACCATTTCATGAAGGGCTCTTCACTAATCATCCAGCCGATAGCGCCAGAGTTGAAGAAACCGAAGCGATAGTCTTTCGAGAATTTTTCAGAACCGTTGTAAGCACCGTTGTACTCGAGGAAGTAGCGTCCGTTGTAAGCGTAAGTGGCACGGAACACCCAGTCTTCGCGGCGTGCCGGAATCATCGAACCGGTGGCGTACTCCTGACGTGCGAACACACCCATGGCGGTGACATCGTGCAGCCCGAACTGACGTGCCCAGTTGAGTTGAAGCTGATAGTTGAGGTTACGCTGTGTGGCACGATCGTTCACAGAACCAGCCTGTGGCGTCCAGGCATTACCCTGGGTATAGTCGAACATATCATTCGACTCAGAGGGGTTCTTGTAGATCTTGTCGCCAGTGTGCGGGTTAATCCACTCTCTCGGCGCATCGTGATACATATCGTTGATACCGCGTCCGGTCTCATTGAACGTGTTGTCCCAAGAAATCATGCCTCGGAAATTAAGTCCCTTGGTGATGAAGTCAAGTTTCTGCTCGAGCACGAAGTCGGTGGTGATGCGAGTGGTGGTGTTTTTCGCCGTACCACCCACAGCGATGGAGTATGCACCGTTGTCGCAGTTGGTGACATCGTCGCGATAGCCCCAGCCACCGTCGCTATACTGCGGCAAGAAAGCGTTAGGAGCCATGTTGTAGATACCGTTCCACTGCTGTGCCTGCTGCCACTCATTATAGAATTGGTTCACGTAAGGAGCGGTCTGCACGCCGTTCATACCAGCGATGTTGAGTTTGAACACGGTGGTCTTGGTGATGTTGAAGTCAAGATTTGAACGGACACCGACACGCTTATAGTCATAACCTGTCTTGTACTTACGTCCTGTTTCGAATTTCTTGTAAAGGTCGCCCTCGCTGACGAAATCGACACTGGCGAAATACTTCACAAATCGTGTACCACCACTGATGTTCAGGTTGGCATTGTACGACATGGTGTAGTCCTTGAACAAAGCGTTCTGCCAGTCAACATTCGGATAGCGCTCAGAGATGAGGTTTCCCTTCTCGTCAAGGGCATTAGGATCTTGATTGCGATAGTTCTCGATATAGCTCATCGGCTCCACATAGGCGAACGAACCCGGGTTGACGTTCAACTCGTGTTCTGCTGCAACGTTGCGGGCGATCAAGCCATCATAAGAGTCATACTTGTCAGGCAACTTTGAAGGAATCTTCATGATAGCGTTGGCCGTGACACTGATTTGTGCTTTTCCCTCCTGTCCGCGCTTGGTGGTGATGAGGATGACACCGTTAGCACCCTTCACACCATAAACGGCGGTAGCAGAAGCGTCTTTCAAGACGGAAATAGAGGCAACCGACTGCATGTCAACGGTTGACATGGGACGTTCGATACCATCGACCAGCACCAGCGGCTCGGAGTTGTTCCACGACGAAGCACCACGGATGATGATCTTCGGGTCTTCCTCACCGGGCATACCACTCGAAGCCATGGTCACCACACCAGGGAGATTACCTGTGAGGGCTGAGCCGATGTCGCTGATACCAGCGGCACGTTGCAGCGTCTCACCCGTGGCCTGGGTGATAGCACCCACGACCGAGGCTTTCTTCTGCTGGCCATAACCCACAACCACCACCTCGCTGAGCACTTGCGTGTCGTCTGACAACGAGACATTGATGACTGTTCTCCCGGCAACGTCAACCTCCTTGGGTTCATACCCTACGTATGACACCACGAGAACCACGCCCCTCTGATTGGGAATAGACAGTGAGAAGTTACCGTCGAGATCAGTGAGCGTACCGAGCGTACTGTTGCCTTTCACATTGACGGTGGCACCGATTAACGGTTCGCCATTCGCGTCTGTTACATTTCCCTTGATTGTCCTGTTCTGCGCAAAAGCGGCGCTGACATCAAATGCCAACATCAGAAGCACAACCGAGAGAAAGTGAAAAAGTTTACTTGCTTTTCTCATTGTTTCATTGATAATAATATTAATTGTAAAGATAATTCGTTAGAAATTCTTTCGCGGTTAGCCGGTTTTGTTTAATAATCGGTAAAAATTCCGTGCAAAGGTAAAAAAACGTTATTTTTTTCGCATTGCCGAATGATACGCATACTTTGCAAAATGTTACATAAACGCCGAAGCCCCGCTCAACACCTTATTTTACAAGCGTTTTCCTCCCGTCGATGATATACAGTCCGGGAGCCAGACTGACGGTGCTGTTGATGCGCCGGCCTTGCAAATCATAGATGCCCCGAGCGGCTGACGGGGGTGTTTCACCAGTCATGAGGAGCGGTTCGATGCCTGTGGCGCGTGTCTTGCCATCGTCGCTGACGAATACCTCCTTGATGCTGACATCACCTGAGCCGTTGGTCCAGAAGCCGACGATATAGAGGTGTGAGGGGTCTATCTTCGCACCGTTGGTTTTCGTGAGGTTGTGCAGATCGAGCACCAACTCGGTACGTGAGCCGAAGTCGTTCTCGCTGGCACCCGCCCAGTAGTTGTTCTCATCGAAGAGGCGGAACGAGGCGCCGCAACTCTGCGTGCGGTTGAGCCGAGCCACGATGTAACGATAGGACGAGAGGTCGATGCCGTTCGTGTACCACCATCCTCCGAAGCCCCACTGTCCGGTGTGCAAGTTGCCGGTGGAGGGGTTGAACGTGCCCGTCTCCCAGATGCTGGGGTTGAAGCCGTCGGCGGTGAGGGGGAAGAACGACACGATGACATGCACCTGATAGGTGTGCAGCGTGCCTTGCGGGTCGGTATATCGCACCTCTATGTCGGTCTCGCCTTCGCTGCGCCCCACGAGGGTGCCGCCGTTCATCATCAGCACGGCAGGGTTGCTCACCGTATATTCCGCATCGCCTGCCACATCGAGCACCAATCCGTCGGCGGTGGTGGCGGTGAGGGGCATCGAGAGGATGGAACCGGGTGTCATGGTGATGCTGGTGCGAGCGAGGTTGACGGAGGTCACCTGCGGCACGACACCGTTCTGCCGCTGCATCGCATAGTCCTGATACCAGTGGTAGCAAGCCCAGGGACAGGCCTCGGGGTCGGTGAGGAAGGTGTACTGTCCGTTGGAGGGCGCCTGGTCCTTGAACGCAGCCAGATGATGTCCCTCGGTGAAGAGAAGCCAACTGACATTGCCGCTCTCGTCGGCCAGACGTTTGAAGTTGGCGCCGAAGCCGTTGCCTCCCGCGGTGCCCGTATAGGCCTTGCCCCACGATGCGTCGTATTTGGCGGGAGCCCAGTCCATCTCCGTCACCACGATGGGCGCGAAGTTACTGCACGGCGTGATTTGTTCCTCCCACCCTTTCTTGAAGTCAGCGTAGTTGATCTCCACGTTGTTGTCACCGTGGTTGCCGTTGTACCACCCCGGGTAGCAGTGTACGGCATAGCCGATGTTGCCACCGGTGACGGGTGTGGCGGCGAATCCCGCATATTGCGCCTGCCATCCCAGGCCGGGGATGAGGAGGATATTGTCGCACCCGTTCTGGCGGATGATATCAACGACGGGCTGGATGTAACGAGCCATCTCGTCGGTGCCGGCTTTCTTTCCGTTGGCATCCACGATACTGATGGGTTCGTTGGCCAGTTCAAACAGGATGCCGGGATTATTCTTCAGAACAGCATTGCGGCTCACCACATCCCACACACTGATGAGGTACTGCTGATAGGCATCGCCCGTGCGAATGACGTCGGGACAGACACCCGGCGGCCGCATCACCACATAGAGCCCTTTGGAGATGGCATATTCGGCCATCGGCACGAACACCTTCTCCAAATAGGTCTTGAAACGAGTCATCTCGAAAGCATAGATTTCGTTCTCCGGGTAGTAACCGCCATGTTGACTCTCCCACTCGCTCGCCTTCGTGGGATTGTTGCTCCAATACGGGTCCATGTGCTGCCTGACGAAATCCATCTTCCATCCTGTGGCGAGAATGCGGTCGATGATACCTTTATTATAAGAGAGGCACCCCTCGACGTCATAATTGTTCCATTTGGTTCCACGTTCGTTGAACCAGGGACTGAAAGTTTGCGCGAACCCGTGCAAGTTGACGATGCGCCCGGCATCATCTTTGAAATAGCGGCCGTCAACATGCAGTGGCGGCACCGTGGCCCACGATGCAACCGACACGAGGGCAAACATCCATAAGAGAAACAATTTTTTCATGTTTTTCATATTTGAGATTTGAGATTTGACGTAATACAATCACGAAATACGTTGCAAAATAGCTTTTCACAAAAAAAAGGCAGGCTCGCTTGCCTGCCCATCAAGTGAAAAAACCTAAAATTGAAACCTAAAATGAATTCTGCTAAAACTATTATTCGTTTAATTACGTGTGCAAAGATAATGTGATTTTCAAAAATACACATTGCTGAATGTTACACGTATCTGATACTTTGTTACAAAGTCCATTTTTTACCATAAAATGTCCATTTTTTGATAGATAGAAGGAGATAAAGGGAGATAAAAGGAGATAGAGGGAGATAAAGGGAGATTACCAGAGGTAACCGACGCGGCCCCATTCGCTGTCGGGCGAGGGTGTTTCTTCCTCATCGAACGACCAGGCGTTGGCATCACCGAACTGGTGCTCTCCGCCATCTTCGCCCGTACCGGTTGAACCGCCGGCTACGGTCGATTGCGGGCCGATGTCAATGCTATCATCGAGCACTGTGGAAAAGAGGCGCACACGCACCATCTCGGTCAGGGGTTGGATATATCTCTTTTTCATGATGTTGTTGATTTGCTGTTCGTTTATCCTGTTTTTACTTCACCATCACTTTCTTGCCGTTGACGATATAAATACCGTGCTGCGCGGGACGGCCGTCCAAACGCTGGCCGTAGATATTATACCAAACGGCATTCTTACTGTTCACGTCCATCGGGGCGGCATTGGTGCCGAGGCCTTCGAGGCACTCGATGTTGTCAATGCCCGTCACCGCGTGCTCATCGGAATCGTCGAAGAGGAAGGTGAACATCCGGGCCGAGCGTGGCGCATCATCAGTGAGCACACTTTCCGTAGGCAGCTGCAAGTAAGCGGAGTTGGCGCGCAGCCAGATGTCCCAGCCAGAATACACACGGTAGAACTTCTCCTCACCCTCGAACATGGCATCCGACAGCGTGCTGCCATTCAACTTCTTATATTTATAGGTGAGCACGTAGTTGGTCATGTCGGTGGCTTGGCCAGAATCGCTCCAATAACCTGCAAGTTTGCCATTGCCATTGTTCCATCCCGTGATGGTATAGGTCTTACCGTTTTGCGGGGTAAGGTCTTCGGTCTGGTTCCATCTGTTATCCCATGACACGTTGCCATTCGGGTTCATTCTCACGAAGATGACCTTCGATTTCAGTCCTGTGAACATACCGTTGGATTCCGGAATCCATGTGCCGTCTTGGTCAGTGCTCCATGTATAAGCATACCAGACAGCACCATTGTCAAATCCATTGTGATTGAGTTTCACGTAGTTGTTGGTGTTAGTATAAGGCACCTGTTTCTCTGACTGGACGGGGACCAGGAACTGATCGTTCACAGCCTTGTCAGCAGCTGCCACATATTTATTATTGTTGCCATCAGCCGTATCGTGCATATCGGGCACGAAGAGGTGGAAGCCCTTGCCATTGTTGAACACGTTGAATGTGAGGTCATCACCTTCGCCCACGCGGCGGATGACACAACCTGTGTAGGCTTTCATCACATAGTTAGCATCAGAACTGCCCACATCGGTCAGCGTCAGGGTCAGGTTCTCATAGTCGGGGTCGCTCACGATATAGGTCTTGAAGTCCTGGCCGGTGAAGTACGGCAGCAGTTTGGCATCGATGTCGTGATTGCGGCTCTCCGAGGCATAGCCCTTGATGTTCACCTTCTTCTCGTCGGTGGCCACGGAGATTTTCTTCACTACAAGACCATTGATCCAGAGTGTGACATCCGTTTGCTGCGATGGAGCAGGCACGACATAGATGACATCACCCGTGCCGTCGTTGACTGCAATCTCACGGCCATTGGTGGTTACCTCATCGGTAATAAACGAACGGCGGTCAGTATCATATTTATACTGATAGTTGACGATGATAAACTGAGCATCCAGTTTATGCGCACGTACATAAACTACACCATTGGTAGGCACAGATGGTACAGTGACACTCCAACACCACCAAGATACCCCTGTCGGTTGGTCAAAATGCAGACCGTCGGTATCCATCGTAAGTGCACCATTACAAGATTTATCATAGTTAATCGGCGCGAAAGCCAAATATTGCGTCTCTGGAATGATATCTTTACCGCACCACAACTGGCTGCCGCCACAATAAAGGAAACTATGAGCTTTGTCTGGACTGAGACGAACACCATAATTCTCCCAAAGGTTGCGCTTGGCAGGCTTATAATCATTAAAGGTAAAACCTGTCTCCACATTATTGGCACTCATATTATAATAGTCTTCCCTCGACATCCGATTTTCACCGTTGATATAGGGTCGCACGTCCGTAAAATCCCAAGTATAAGGATAAGAGTGCTCCTGCATATAGCCCACGGCCATGGTGCGCCACGCATAGTCGGTACAATAGACACCGTCATGCGTATAACATTCTATCCTCATACGGAAAGTACCAAACTCGCCCACATTCGACGTATATCTAAACTTGATATTATCACCTTGATTGACGAAACTTTCCTGGGTACAGGTGACCGTGCCCGTGGTGCTGACCGTGTTGTCACCGATTTTGCACCGCTCCCCTTTACCATAGAAGTGCAGGTTATAAATGGCCGACTGACCAGTAGTTGCCCCTTCACGATTGAGCAGCACATAAGAGGTGCCTTCTATTTCGTTCTCCGTCTGCATGGCATACGAGTCATACACCTCAACTGTGAGGAGCATCAGATATTCCCCGTCTTTCACAGAGATGGTAAAGTCTTGGTTCTTGTCGGCAGGTTGGAAATGATACTCTCCATGATAAGCCCAAGTATTTCCGCTTTTTATCCACTGACATCCACCTATTTTATAATCACCTGTGATGCTCTTTCCCATTGCATCTTTGCCATTGGTGACCGTCAGAGCCATATTATTGCCAAAGCGATCCATCTTGATACGGATTTTAGGATAGGTCATGCCTGAGAAATAAGATGCGGGAATGGTGAAAGACGCACCCCGCTTGAAACAGATGAAACGGCCACGGTCGGCAGTGGTGCCATCGGGGTCGTTACCACCGAAAGTTCCATTCGGAGCATAAAAACGCAGTCCGGCAGCCTCCGCCACAGCGGTACTACCATCATCATTGTTCAATGCACTATTATATTTGTGATAAACCTGCGACTCGGAGTTGGTACTCATGTGTGTCTCATTAGGATCCCAATTACCACTAAGGTTATAATGCGAAGTATTAAAATCCCAGCGTTTGCCGCTTTCTGTTTCCGCCAGATGGTAACGAATGGTGTAGGAGCAGGTATATTCCTGTCCGTTAAAATTGGGATTAGTGGCAGTCACTTTGACGGTTCCCTGCGAACCGGTAAAATAGACATGAGAATTATTCAATGTGAATAACTTACCAACGCCATCTTCACTAATGTATTCGCCACAGCCAACGGGTATTTCTAAATCACCAGTTACTTGCGCATACCATTGGAAGTCTCTCTCTTGAGCCCACTCCAAAGACATCACCCCACCATCGTCGTTCCAATAGATATTCTGTTGGAAATGCTTCATTCCATTGACGTTTTCAGGCTCCTCGCCTGCCTTAAATTCCACGATTTCATTGGGGAAGAATGTATATGCCCCAAATACATCAGTGGTAAGTGCCAGCAAACAGAGCACGAAAAATAAACACCTTTTCATTTCGCTTTTGCCTTTTCGTTATTTTTTATTTAGTTTGATTGATTTGTCTGTGTAATTGGCGGGTGCAAAGGTAATATCTTTTAACAATAAGTGAATTTGCGATATGTAACGGAAACATGACTATTCGTTACAAGGTAAAACGCGCGAACAATGCCTTCATAAAAATGTAAAAAAAGTTGGGGCAGACAAATGCCTGCCCCAATACGATTTTTTGCATTGGCTCACCGATAGGTAAGGGCTCAGGCCCTACCACAAATAGCCGATACGGCCCCATTCTTCGTCGGGCGATACGGTTTCTTCCTCTTCGTCGAACGACCAGGCATTGGCATCGCCGTAGTAGTGATCGCCGCCGTCTTCGCCCGTGCCCGGCGTGCCGCCGGCCACGGTCGATTGGGGTCCTATCTCGATGCTGTCGAGCACAGAGGAGAGCAGGCGCACGTGCACTGTCTCGGTCTGAGGTTGGATATATTCCTTTCTCATTTTTAATTTTCTAAAAAATTGTTTATGTCTGCGATGCTACGCGAATGATTATTCTTATCTGCGACGCTACACGAATACGCATGAATGAAACACGAATGATTCATCAATGATATCTTGTGTGATTTGCTTGCGGCAACCCCCATTTTCAGAGTAACCACGCCCCTCCCCCGTTGGGGAGGGGACGGGGGTGAGGCTTTCATTTACTTCACTACGACTTTCTTGCCATTGACAATATAGACACCGCGCTGTGCAGGACGGTTGCCCAGAC
>CAMJFC010000048.1 GCA_946404865.1 uncultured Prevotellaceae bacterium | reverse complement strand
AAGTTCAACGTTCAAAGTTCAACGTTCAATGTTCAACGTTCAATGTTCAACGTTCAAAGTTCAACGTTCAAAGTTCAACGTTCAATGTTCAACGTTCAATGTTCAACGTTCCTACGATTCCCGCTGGCAGCAATGTTTTTTCTGCCCTACGGTATTTGCCGTTGGTCCAAATGCCCTCAAACGGAGCCTTTCCTTCGTCGGCTCCTTGCAGCGCGTTGGCCCAGGTGTTCACCACGCTGATGCGTAACTCGTTCTTTCCTTGTTTCACAGCATGACTGATGTCCACTCGGTAGGGTGCCGTCCACACCGTACCGCAGTTAATGCCGTTCACATAAACCGTGGCGATGTCGTGTACCTCACCTAAGTTGAGCCATACAGTTCCTTTTCCTTTATGGCGGAAAGTGGTCTCGTAGGTTACATGTCCTGAGTAGTAGGCGATGGCGGGGTCTGTCTCTTCTGTCCAACTACGCAAGGTCGGTGTTGTCAATTCTCGCCCGTTCTCTTCAAAACGCAAGTGCCAAGGACCGGTCAGCGGTACGCTCTTCTTCGCCACGAAAGGTGTGCTCAGCACACCTCTATAGGGAGTGTCGCTATAGATGGAGAACACCGACCCGTAGGCTTCAAGTCGGATGCTGTCGCCGCCAACGTAGGTCTTGTCGGTCAACGGGTCATACAGGTAGTGGTATGGATGTTGACTTGCTCGGCACCTCGGACTGAAGGTGACGGTCTGTGCGGTCTGGTTGCTGAAGAAATACACATCGGCATCAGTGCCTTGACGATGTGTGTAGTCGATGCCTGAGGGTAATGATACGTCGGGCGTGAGGCCAAGGGAGCTCATATCGGCAGCCTTCCACGGAATCGTGATCACGTTACCTCCTTCTCTTATAATGCGGTCTATCTCATTTCGATCGGTCATCACTCCGTCAGGGTTCAGCCGATGCATCTGGGGCAACACAATGGCGCTGTAGCACATACCGTCGCGGGTCACAATACGTCCGTTTTTCATTCGCATGCCTCTTAGCACGTCAGGGTTAAACGTATCGTATTTGTAACCATGCAAAGGATTTATCCATTCCTCGGCTTTCGTCATGTTCTTCGTATGGCTCACCCCCACAGGACTGGTTTCCATCGGCTGTCCTTCGTTACGCATCCGCTCGGTCTCACGTGCACAGAGTGAGTCGCCCATCAATCCCGGCAGGTGATGTGTCAGGATTTCGGGCAACAGGGCGCGGCGCGGCACTTCATCGCCTGTATAGACCGCCAACTCCACTACGGGTTGTCCATATTGCAGCAACCGCTGTGTACGGCGGATATAGTCGGTGAAGGCGGGCATTTCGCGCCACCATGTATTGTCGCGTTGCAGGAACGTGCCGATGCCGTCGAGTGTCATGCCCGGGCGGCGGTCGGTCCATGGATTATGGGTGTTCACATGAAACACGATGCTGTTGATGCCTAAACAATAGTTACGGTCGAGCAGGGGCTTTAACCTTGCAGGTGTCTCATCCCAGGTTCCGCGCACCTCAGTGAATCCCTCTGCCTGAATGATACGTTTGCCATAGACATGGGCTCCGCTAATGGCGTCGAGCATGTCGTTGGGTTTGTCGTGCGTGGGCGAGTTGAGCCAGAACTCTCCCATGGGATAGTCGGTATGTTGGTAGTGCAGCAGTCCGTCGCTCACCATCGTAGGGGCGACACATTCGGCAGACAACTCCACATGATAGCGACGGGCGGCTTGGGCCACTTCGTCGAAGAAGATATCGGTGATGAGTTCCGCGATGGTCTCTCGCACATCACGCAGCACTTGTTCGCTCTTTGCGCTGTTTTCAAGAGGCACGCCGGCTAAGACAGGCAACCACGGCAACAGGTCGTAGCCGCGGCGACGGAGAAACTCGTCGGCGAAAGTCTTACTCCAGTTCTGCGAACCGCATTCCCAACTATCTACATGCAGGCGGCGCAGCACTTGGCGGGGTGCGCGCTCGTGGATGGCGCCGAACCAGTGGCTCAGTTGCTTGCGGATGGCCTCACGCGAGAATTTGTCACATTCCAGTCCGCGCCCTCCGCCGCCCGTGGCATTGGTGTGTCCTGTAGAGGTGTGTCCCATGCGCAACACGCGCCAAAGGCCTTGGGGCATTCCTGAGACGTTACCTTTCGCGTCAACGGTCAAACGCACGATGTCTGCCGGTCGCACGCAGTCAACATCAGCCAAGGGGAAGGATTTGCTCACACGCCACACCGCGCCAGACTTGCCTTCATAACCATCTATAACGGCCTGACTGCTCAGGCGCAGGGCAGCCACCTTCAACACGGGACGCCATTTGGCGGCATCCATGTCCTCGCTGCCGGGGTCACTGCCTTCCGGGGTCCAATGAAACTTAAAATAACGCGCTGTAGTGGCGGGGATGGCATACGTGGCGTAGGCATCGGTGTTCTGCCAACCCTGTCGAGCGGGTTCAATGGTGCGCACAAATCGATAATTCACACCGTCATCTGAAGCCGACACTTGCCAACGATGCGCCTGATAGTTGTTGCCGCCGGTCACCACCTGTACACACCGAAGGGTGAATGGTTTTTCGTATGTATAGACAATGTCGCATGGTTCTGCACTGCGAAACGGAAATTCAACCGATGCTGTAGGCGTGGCATCATCCAACCAATCCTCCTTCCCCAAAGGAATTGCATATACGGCGATGTCTTTGTAATATCCCTCTTTGATTGGTGGCAGTGGCAAGGTTACGGTACCACGGCCGCCCTCGATAATGGTGTCGCTCCAAACGACTCGTTGCATCGACTCTTCCGGGGTAATCCACGGACCACCGCCCAAAGCAAAACCATCGGAAAAATGAATGCCAGCCTCCAATTCTAAACTATCGGCCACATGCCATACGGTGTCCATTCGTTTCCACCATTCTTCCGACAATTGCCGTGCTGTGCCCCCGTAGGCTTCGCCATCACTCACATCTTTAATGGGCATCAGGTAGAAACCTGCGATGCCGGCATCTTTCATCCCCTGCAAGTCGGCCCGTATCCCCTCATCGCTCACGGCTCCGTACATCCAGTACCAGAAGGTCCAGGGGCGGTCGGTCTTCGTGTCCTTCCCGTCCTTGGCATCCCACACGGTCTGTCCGGTGATATCTATGCCGCACAGCATCATGAGGGCAATGGCTGCTGTCCGCAGCAATCGTGCATGTCCTGTTTTCAATTCTCTATTCTCTTTTTTCAATTCACTATTTAGAATTCACTATTTAGAATTCACAATTCACAATTGACAATTCAGAATTCACAATTGACAATTCTTTTCCCCACCCAACCCTCCCATGGGAGGGCTTCCAACCCATCCCTAAATCCCTTCCCAATCCCTGGGAAGGGACTTAACCGCTTCTCCCCGTCGCTCGTTCATTAAGGTACTGCTCCCTTTTTCTGCCGGTCGCAGTAGTGTTTTACGCAACAGAGTCGCGATTTTTGTGTTCGCTACGCTCACCGTGCACATCAATTTATTGAGTGCTAAGTGTTGAGCGTCCATGCACTGTTTTGCGTCCGGAGTCATCTCCATTCGTCTCAGCTCGTGTCCCCCTCTTTTGGAGGGGGTACGGGGGAGGCTTTTCCCATTCTTTTCCCCACCCAACCCTCCCATGGGAGGGCTTCCAACCCATCCCTAAATCCCTTCCCAATCCCTGGGAAGGGACTTAACCGCTTCTCCCCGTCGCTCGTTCATTAAGGTACTGCTCCCTTTTTCTGCCGGTCGCAGTATTTTTTTACGCAACAGAGTTGCGATTGTTGTGTTCGCTGCGCTCACCGAGCTGCGGACAGGGCACGCCCTGTCCCTACAAGCTGCTTGTTTAGTGTACAGTGTTTAGTGTTCGTGGCATATCTCCTGCCCCTTGCACCCTGCCCCCTGCTCCGACTAAAACTTCATCTCCGCTCTCACCTCGTATGCTCCCGCAGCCCAATACGGTTGGGCAGAAGGACCGTTCAGGTCGGTGGTGTTCACCTTGTTGCGCACGGCGGGTATCACTTGCAGGATAGACAGCCCGGTCTCGGGCAGGGTGTAGAGCAGGTGGTCGCGACCGTCTCGCGGCTGATACACACCGAGGTAGTGCTCTTTCGAGGGCAGGTCGATGCTGATGGTGCCTTCGGCGGTGCCTATCTGCATCCAATCGACATGCGAGAAATAGCCCTTAAACTCGGGGTACTCAAATGTCTCGCCCGGGATGGGGTCGTTATAGTCTGTCTTCCAGTAGCCGTACTGCGGACCCTCCATGCGGTTCTGCCACACGCGGTAGGGACCGTCGCCCACCCAACGCTTCCACTGCACCTTCTCTTCGGGGTAGTCGAAGCAGATGCCCATCAGATCGACCACGCCGGTGAAGTGATACTTCGCCTCTAACCACACATGGCCGTCGGTGCCGAACGTCCAGTTCACCTCATCGAGCGAACCATGGCGGTACTTCACTGTCAGCACGTTGTCTTTCATCTCAAAACCGTCGAAGGCTCCTTGGTCGTCGTATAGCGTATATTGCGTCTTTTTGCTGAATGCTTCTTTGTCGTCGTGGTTGTAGAATCCGTCGTGCGAACGGTCGCTGCGGCGGGCGGCCACAAAGCGCGGACCGTTGCTCAGCGAAAGGGTCTTGCCGCCTTTCTCTATGCCGGTCAGCATGCCCGTCTTGGTCGAGAAACGATAGGTGCAGCCATCGGCCTTGACGGTGTAGGTGTCGCCGCTCTCCTGGGCGGTGCAGGTGGCAAACTGTGCCACGCCGGCTCCCTTCGAGGGGTTGAATATGTCATACCGCCAGGTGAAGATCGCCTCGCCGTGTGGGTCGATGGCGGTCAACTCCAGCACGTCGGTGTCTGAGGGCTGCTTGGGGATGCTGACATGGCACAGTTCTCCGGGAGCCACATCGGGAGTGGAAAGAGAGCCCTTCGACAACTCACGCTCGCGCGTCTCGCCCAAGGCGGGCATCGACAGGTAGCGGTACTGGAAACGGCAGTCTTTGAGGTTGGTGAAATCGTAATGGTTCTCGATGGTCAACTGCTCGCCGTCTAAGGTTACCTGCACGGGGCTCCATATCTGTTTGATGGTGTAATATGAGCCCTCGCGCTCGAAGTGCGGTCCCACGATGCCGTCGGCACCGAAGTTGCCCACGCAGTCGATGTAGGGATGCTGAGCATCGCCCATGTCGGTGCGCAGCACACCCTCGTCGGCCAGATCCCAGAGGAATCCGCCGGCGCAGCGCGGGTTGGCCATCATCATCTTCCAGTAGTCGGCCAGACCGGCACCGTGGCCGCCGTCGTACAATCCGTGCAGGAATTCGGTAGGCATGAAGATTTCTTTCTGACGCATATAGTCGGCGGTCTCGCCATACGAACGGTAGTGCTTGGTCTCAAAGCCGTTGCGGTTGGCCCAGGGATAGAGCACCACGCGCTGCTGGGGGTCGAACTGATAGAAGTAGGGCTCCAGCTCGTAGTTGAACCCGCCCTCGTTGCCGTTGCTCCAGAAGATGACCGAGGGGTGGTTCACATCGCGCGTCACCATCTCTTCTACCAGTTGTGCTCCGATGATGGTCTCGTGTGCCCAGTGCCAGCCGCTCAGCTCGTTCTCCACGTACAGGCCCAGTGAGTCGCAGGCTTCCAGAAACTCCGGGTCGGCAGGGTAGTGCGACAGTCTGACGGCGTTCATGTTCATGCTCTTGATGAGTTTCACGTCTTCGATGTTTTTCGCTTTCGACAGCGTGCGGCCGCTCTCAGGGCGGAACGAATGGCGGTTCACGCCCTTGAAAATCACTTTATGACCGTTGATATACACGCCGTCGCTCGCACGATACTCGATAGTGCGGAAACCAAACTTCTCACGCTCCACATGCAATGTCTTGCCTTGTGCGTCTTTCAAAGTAAAGACGGCGGTGTAGAGATTGGGGGTCTCAGCTGTCCACAAACGGGGATTGCTGATCGTGAAGTCTGCCTTCAGGCGGTCGCTGCCGCCACGGGCTTGCCCCTTACCCACGCTGCGCTGGTTGGAGTCAAGGATATCAATGTCCACGGTTGCGCCTGACAAGGAACGGTTCAGATAGATGTCTGCCAAAAAACGGCCGTCCATACCGGCGTCGATGGCTGTACGCTGGATGTTGTAAGCGGGTTTGCTCATCGCAAACACGGGGCGGATGATACCGCCGAAATTCCAGTAATCGGCGCGGCGTTCGGCCATGTTCACTTGTGTGTTTTCACTCTCCTTGCTTACCTCCACCTCCAAGCGGTTGACTTTCTTACCCGTGAAGATGCGGTCCGACACATCCAGGTAGAAACGGTAGAAACCGCCGTGATGCACATTGCCGGCCTTACGCCCGTTGATGGTCACCTTGGCATCGGTCATCACGGCCTCGAACACAAGGAATATCTGACGTCCCGCCCACGACTCGGGCAGGTTGAACTCATATTTATACAAACCTTTCTCATCGGCGATGCCTTCTGGCTTGGCTTTGCCGTAGAAACGCATGCCATACTGATAGGTGCCGAAACCTTGCACCTCCCAGCATGACGGTACGCCAATCTTTGTCCATTGGCCGGAGTTGCGTCCATCTGTACAATAGAAGTCCCATTGTACCATGTCATCGCAACCGGTGCCGCTCAGATACTGTCTGCGGGTTTGTACATCAGTCGTCTGTGCTTGTACGCTTGTCCCCAAACACAACAAGGCTGCCACGGCAGCCACATATCGCTTGATCCTCATATCCAATAATTTAATGTTTCGCATGGGCTCAACTTCTTCAACTTGTGAAAGTTGAGTTTCTTGTTTATATTTATATAATGACTATATCTTTGCTATTTTGTACCCAATTATCAGTAGGCTACGACATATCTCTATCCTTGGTTGTTTTATCATTCCTTGCACCAACATCTCACCTGACACTTGCCCTGAAAAATCTCTTTCCTTTTGCCATGTAATATTTTATCACAAAAAATGTAAAATAAAACGATTATTAAGATATATTGCGTAAATTTGCAAGCACTTAGACGATTCTGCGAAAACAAGTTGTTTAATTATCTACTCATACAAACTACAATGAAAACAAGAAGTGACATCTATCAAATCGAGAGTGAAATTGAGTGGCAAAATCCTGCTCCTGGTATTCAACGCCAAATCATGGCCTACGACGGGCAACTGATGATGGTGAAGGTGAAGTTTGAAAAGGGGGCTGTGGGCACTCCACATACCCATTACCACAGCCAAGCGACCTATGTGGCCAGCGGTCGGTTTGAACTTGAAATCGGAGGACAAAAGAAAATCCTCTCTGCTGGCGATGGCTATTATGTCGAACCCGATGAACTTCATGGATGCGTTTGCCTTGAAGCTGGCATCCTCATCGACACCTTCAGTCCCATGAGAGCCGACTTCCTGTAATGCTCTTCACTCCTTCATTAGCATCATCTATACGACCAATGAAGCACTCTATTCTCTGCCTGCTCATCGCGCTTGTTACCTCTGCTACCACGCAAGCGGCTGATGATGACGTGAAGAACGCGATGCGACGGGCCACACAGTACATGATGGATGTGGTGGCCTATCAAGATGGTTTCGTATGGAATTACCTGCCTGACTTCTCGCGGCAATGGGGGGAATTGGAGGCCAAACGAACCATGGTGTGGTTGCAGACGCCTTCAACGCCTGATATAGGGCAGGTGCTCATCGATGCCTATCACGCTACGGGAGATGAGTATTATTATGATTGTGCGCTCAGGGTGGTTCGGTGCATCGTGCGGGGACAACTGCCTTGTGGCGGGTGGAACTATATGTTTGACTTGGAGCCAGAAGACTCGCTCAAGGCTTGGTATGCGACAATCGGACGACATGCATGGCGACTCGAGGAATTCCAACATTATTACGGAAATGCCACTTTCGATGACGAAGCGACGAAGCATTGCTCGGAATTGATACTACGCCTATACCTCGAGAAACACGACCCGACATTAAAAGAACCGCTCGACAAAGCGATTGATTTCATGCTGAAGAGCCAGTATGACAACGGAGGATGGCCGCAGCGGTTCCCGTTGATGTATAACCATCCGTTCCGTGGAAAGGCTGATTACTCATCGTTCATCACCATTAACGATAACGTGATGCCGGAGAATATCGATTTCTTGCTGCAATGCTACCAGTCGTTGGGGATGAGTCAACTCAAAGAGCCTATCTTGCGAGCCATGTATCTCATGCGCGACTTGCAACAACCCCTGCCGTTGGCAGGATGGGCCGACCAATATACGCCTGATGATCTGAAACCGGCTCACGCCCGTTCGTATGAACCGCGTTCGGTGAATACGGGCACCACCGTCAGTATGATTTTCAAGATGATGGAGTTTTATCAGCTCACGGGCGATGAGTCGTTCTTAGAGGGCATTCCCGATGCCATCACGTTCTTGGAGAACATGCGGCTGCCGTCGCAACTGGCGGCCACGGTCAGACGCACGCCACTGCAGGGTGACGAGATATTAGTGCCACGGTTTATCGACCCCGATACGCATCAGCCGATGTATGTGCATCGCAAAGGGGGAAATGTGGTCAACGGCATGTACTATACCGATTCTGTCACTTCGGGCACCATCGCCCACTACAGTTCGTTCATGGTCTTCAGCCCGTCGCGGTTGCGCAATGAGCTGAAGCGGGTGAAGTCGCTCGTCAAGCAAGATTTGCAACGCAATTCGCCGCTGTTGCAGAGCGCCGAGGGCGAGCCGCTGCCTTTTTATTACCAGCGCAACTACCGACAGCTTCCCGATATGCCGACACCCGACGCCGATGAGGTGGTGAAGGCACTCGACCAGCAGGGGCGGTGGATATCGAAACTCAGACAGGTGTCGCATCCCTATCGGCCCTTGCCGAAAGACATGGCTTCTGAAAGCGACGACAGACAGTATGCGCAGACGATGGCAGGCGATGAATACGACACGTCGCCTTACGAGAACAATGACATCACGGGCATTTCCGTGCAGACCTATATCCGCAACATGGTGATTCTCATCAACAGCCTGCGACCGAAAACAACAACGGACTCGGGATTGAACCCTGAACGGTTCGACGACAGGGTCGAGGGAAAACAGACTCGGCTCTTCACCTTGGTCAATGGCGATATGGAGGCGTGCATCACCAACTACGGGGCGCGACTGGTTTCGCTGATGGTGCCCGACAGGCTGGGGCAGCGCGAGGATGTGGTGCTCGGATTTGACAATATCACCGACTATCACCGCCAGAAAAATAATTTCGGAAGCATCGTCGGACGGTATATCGGACGAATCAAAGGGGCGGAGATGACGCTCGATGGCATCAACTACCAGTTACAGCAGTCGGGTGGGGGGAACATCTCACATGGCGGATACCCGGGATTCGCCGACCATGTGTGGGACGTGCTTCGCGCCGACGACCATTCTCTGACGTTGCAATATGTGTCGCCTGATGGCGAAAACGGATTTCCGGGACAGTTGACGGTGCGGGTCACTTACACGCTCACAGCCGACCAGACGCTCAAGGTGGAGTATGAGGCGACGACCGACAAAACGACGGTGCTCAATCTCTCTAATCACTCCTTCTTTAATCTCTCAGGCAATCCCGCTACGACGGTGCTACCGCAGCTGCTCTTCATCGACAGCAAGCGTATCGCGCTGTATGACGACAAGAAAAATCTGAACGGACAATTTCTGAAAGTGAAAAATACGCCGTTTGATTTCACAAAACCGAAACCCTTGGGCGATGAGATTGACAGCCAGCATCCGCAACTGTTGGTCACCAAAGGGTATGACCATGCCTTTGTGCTCAAACATCCGGGCAGCACCAAAAAACCGGCCGCCATCCTCTATGATGAGAAGAGCGGCCGGCGCATGACGGTCTATACTGACCAGCCTGCCGTGCAGGTATATACGGCCAACGGGCTGAATGGTTCGCTTGTAGGCAAAGGGGGAGTGCCCTATCCGAGGCGTTCCGCGGTCTGCCTCGAGACGATGCACCTCTCCGACAGTCCGCATCACCCGGAGTTTCCCACTACCGTGCTCCGACCGGGCGAGACGTTCCGCTCGCAAACCATTTTCTGCTTCGACACAAAATAGATATTGCTAGAAATTCTCTGCCAGCAGCTCGAAATGGGCCTGGGGATGGTCGCACACCGGACATACTTCGGGTGCTTGCTTGCCGATGACGATATGCCCGCAGTTGCGGCACTTCCAGATGGCATCGCCGTCGCGTGAGAACACCACCTTGTCTTCAATGTTCTTCAGCAACTTGCGATAGCGCTCCTCGTGGTGCTTCTCAATGGCAGCCACACCGCGGAATTTGGCGGCTATCTCGGCAAATCCCTCTTCCTCGGCCTCGCGGGCCATGCGCTCGTACATGTCGGTCCACTCGAAGTTCTCGCCGTCGGCAGCTGCCTTCAGGTTCTCGGGCGTCGATTTCACAGAGCCGCCCTCCAGATATTTGAACCACATCTTGGCGTGTTCTTTCTCATTGTTGGCGGTTTCTTCAAAGATGGCGCTGATCTGCACGTACCCGTCCTTCTTGGCTTTCGATGCCCAGTAGGTGTATTTGTTACGTGCCATACTCTCACCTGCAAATGCTTCTTGCAGATTCTTCTCGGTTTTTGTTCCTTTAAGTTCTTTCATAATGTTTATTATTTGTTGGGTTGATTGGGTCGTTTGGTGGATGGGAGTTTGGGAGTTTGAGGAGTTTGGGAGTTTGGGAGTTTGGACAATAGTCCACTAATCATAAAGTTCAAAGTTTAAAGTTCAAAGTGATTTCTCCCGCTATGCTTCGGTTCATCATGTCGCGTATCGTTTGCGGGTCGTCGTAGCGGGCCTGCAGATACATCAATTTCGTCACGGCTGCTTCTACCGTGCTGTCGCGCCCGCTGATCACACCGGTGCTCTGCAGGTGGTAGCCGGTGTCGTAGCGGCCCATCTCTACCGTGCCGCTCACGCACTGACTGATGTTCACCACCGTGGCACCGCGCTCCGAGGCCGAGGCGAACAGACGCAGCAGCCAGGGCTGCTGGGGGGCATTGCCGCTGCCGAACGAGCGGATGACGATGCCGCGTACCTCGGGTGATTCGAGCACATGGCGGAAAATCTTCTCTTCGATGCCCGGGAAGAGCGAGAAGACCACCACGTTGGTGTCCATTGCCGTATGGGGCGTCATCGGCCGGGAGTAGTCGGGCGTGAGGATATGGTGCTCGTGATACACGAAATTCACTCCCGCATGGCACAACACAGGGTAATTGAACGAGTCGAAGGCGTTGAAACCGTCGGCGGCTATCTTCGTGGCCCGGTTGCCGCGTATCAGTTTGCCGCTGAAGTAGATGCACACCTCTGGCACCATGGGACTGCCGTCGGCATGGGTGGCGGCGGCCAGTTCGATGCTCGTGATCAGGTTCTCCTTACCGTCGGTGCGCAACTGCCCGATGGGCAACTGCGACCCGGTCAGTATCACTGGCTTGGTCAGGTTCTCCAACATGAACGACAGCGCCGAGGCGGTGTAAGCCATCGTGTCGGTGCCGTGAAGTATCACAAATCCGTCGTAATCGTGGTAGTGGCTCGAGATAATCTCCACCAGCTGAGCCCACTGCCGCGGTGTCATGTCGGATGAGTCGATAGGAGGGGTGAACTGGTAGGTGTCGAACGCTACCCGCAGGTAGCGGAACTCATACATCTCGCGTGCCAGATGCTCAAAATCGAGGGGCTCTAACGCGCCCGTCTGCGGGTTGCGGCCCATGCCGATGGTGCCACCCGTATAAATGAGCAGTACCCTGCCCGTGTGCCGATTCTCCATAGTAAGTCGATTAAGTTTTGCAAAAATAATGGTTTTTTGCCACAAATCAAAGTTTTTCTACTTTTTTATTTCAATTTCGTTTGCTCTTCCTCGCTTTTTTCTTAATTTTGCACTTGTCCACACTCCCACACTCCTAAACTCCCATAAGTATTGTCTAAACTCCCAAACTCTCATAAGTATTGTCTAAACTCCTAAAACCTATGGACCAAGGCCTTTTCTACGAAATCTGTGGCATCATTGCCAGCGTATGTATGATTCTCGGCTATTTGCCGCAAGCCATCAAAACCATTCGTACACGTAACACCGACGGCATCGCACTGCCCACCTTCCTGATGATGGGCATCGGCGGATTGGCATTCACACTGCAAGGGTTGCTCCACAAACCCGATATCATCTGGTCGCTCTTCCTGACCAATCTCATCACCACCACATGCAGTCTGATTGTCTTCGGCATTAAGATGCACAACGACTATTTTAATAAGAAATCATGAGTATTGCGGTTTATTCGCTTACGTCGCAACTGCATGATGAGCAGGCCGTAAGCGCCACGACCAAGGAGTTTCTCTCTTCCCTTGGCGTCGATTATCTATGGAGAGGCAACAACTTCTCCGACTATGGTTCACATGCTGCCGACCTCATCTTCGTGCGCACCGGCGGCACCGAAGGCCTCTTCAGGAAGCTATGGGAACAATTGCTCGAACAGTCCAATCGTCCTTTCCTCTTGCTCACGTCGGGCAAAAGCAATTCGCTCGCCGCATCAATGGAGATTCTGTCTTTCCTCAGACAGCAAGGTCTTGGCGGTGAGATCATCCATGGCAGTGCCGACTATATCCGTAGGCGCATACTCGTCTTGGAAAAGGTGGGACAGGTGCGACAGCATTTGCGGGGATGCCGTCTCGGCGTCATCGGACAACCGTCCGACTGGCTCATCGCCAGTCATGCCGACCCGGATGTGGTACGCTTCGGGTTGGGCATCTCGCTTATTGACATCCCTATGGACGAGCTGCTTGAGGAAATCAAGGTCAAGGATGCCTGTGGTATCTATGAAGCGCTCAAGGTGCTCGTCGTGCGCCACCGTCTGCAGGGCTTCACCCTGCGGTGTTTCGACCTGCTGACAGCCGTCCGCAACACGGGATGCTGGGCGCTGGCCCGTCTCAATGCCGATGGCTATGTGGCAGGCTGCGAGGGCGATGTGCCGGCGATGCTCTCCATGATGATAGGGCGCGCCGTGACCCGGGTGTCGGGCTTCCAGGCCAACCCCGCACGCATCGACCCCGAAACGGGACAGGTGCTCTTCGCGCATTGCACCATCCCGTTCGACATGGTCGATCGTTATGAACTCGACACGCATTTCGAGTCGGGCATCGGCATCGGCATACGAGGGTATATGCGGCCGGGACCGGTCACGGTGTTGAAGGTGGCGGGCGACCTGTCGCGCTGTTTCGTGGCCGAAGGCGAACTGCTCCGCTGCGGGGCTATGCCCGACCTATGCCGCACACAGCTGCTCATTCAACTCAACGACGCTGAGCAGGCCCGTTATTTCCTGACCCGCCCCATCGGCAATCACCATATCATCTTCCCGGGTCACCATCAAGCGGTGCTGCACGAAGTGCTGAATAAATTTTAAACAGACAACGGATTTCACGGATTTCACAGATTGTTGTCGCTGATTATCAGCAGGTTGTAAATCCGTGAAATCCGTGAAATCTGTTGTTAAAGAGAAATCCAAGTGTTTTGACACTCCCTCTTGAATGTCACATGAGTGATTCTTATTTTCTCACCACTACCTTTTTGCCGCCTTGGATATAAATCCCTGTTGTGGGACGGCTGACTCGACGGCCTTGTAAGTCGTAAATGACATCTGTGTCGGTGGCTATGACGGTCTTCATCTCTTCGATGCCGTCGGGTGTGGCGTCATATACCCCCACGGCATCCCACGCCTCTGCCACGGTCTTGGCTTCCACGCTTTCGTCGCCATACAGGTCTTTGGCGGCTTGGATGGAAGCAGGACGGATGTCGGCGAACTGGCTCTGCCGGGTGGCATAGACGGTGAGTGTGCGATAGGCTATCTGGCGCGATTTCTCTATGCCGAGGCCTTGCACGTCGTAGGCGTCGCCATTGTCGTTGGTGCCTTTGTCGCCGTCGGTCAGCAGGTAATACCATTTGTTTTGCACGCCGCAATTAGAATGGATGCCGCCAAAGTCATTCAAGAGGCTCAGGTCGTTGGGGTCTGCCCAGTTCTTCCCCTGGTATGTGTCAGGACAGGGGTCGGTACCGTCGCCGCTGTTCTCGGGGTGTGCCATGTCGCGCATATTCGGGGCACCAATCATAAGGCCGCTGCCACCAATCTGCCAGTCAGCGTCATTGCCGTGAACATATTTCTTGACGCTGATGCCCATCAAGTCTGAGAACGACTCATCAAGTGCCCCTGACTCTCCGATATTTTCAAGCTTTGCCGTCATGCCAGTGATAATATGAGTGAACTCATGGCTCATGACAGATAGCTCCACGACGGGGCGCATAGTGAAGTCTTGTGAAGACATGTCATAGCCCCCCAAGCCATAGACCATCGGGTAGGGCGATTGTGAGGCAATCGCGGCGGCATTGGTGAGGGGGGAGCAGAGCATCGTCTCGTCATCTTTGTTCATGAGATAAACGAGGTTATATACAGGCGACCCCTTGCCGTCGTAACTGTTACGGTTGAATGCCTCTTGATAAAAGTCCAACGTGCGGGCCATGCCCCAATGAATATCTACGGTGGGGTCGCCACTCTCTTCATAGGTGAGTTGCATGGCGATGTTCTCGTTGCTGACATCTACGCGGCCGTTCTGCTCGGCACTGGGCTTGATGGCCACTCTCGCTACGAGCAGCATCTGTGACTGGTCGTCTCCATCACCATCATCTCCCATGTCTGGCATGTCGGGGAAGTCGGGCAGGTCAGGGTAGTCGGGCAAGTCAGGCAGGTCGGGCAGGTCAGGGTAATCAGGGATGTCGGGGAGGCCCGGGAAATCGGGCAGGTCGGGCAGGTCGGGTATGTCGGGTGTCTCCACGGATGGGTCTGCCATGTAAAAATCGATGGTGACTCCCTCTTTGGGCAACACTTCATGTATTTCGCTCAATGCAAGGGTATAGGGCCATTGCTGCACCACGACGGGCATGTCTTCTATCACACCTCGGCTCTGGCCGGGGTTGTCGGCACCGTAGCGGATCACCACCTCCAGAGCCACGGGCAGGTCTTCCGTTGGTTCCAGTTGCACCAGGCTGCCTTCCTCGTCTTTGTATGCCAGTCGGTCGATGCGTATATCGTCTAGTTTGTAGGCGCTAAACACAGGGGTTGTCTGCGAAATATACTGGGTGTTGTCAAGAATCCAGTCTTTGAATTTGTCCAACTGGTTGTTCTTGATCATGTCAGAGACCATTTCCCCCCAAGCCTTCTGCTGCTCTGGAGCCGATTCGAAGAGCGACTGGGTCAGGTCGCCCTGCGGGAAGTAGTCGAAGAGTTTGCCAGCCTCATCCAGGTCTTTCACGGTAGGGATATAGGCGGCATTCAGCGTGTGGATATTGCGCTTTGGGTCGTAGAGGTAATAGATGCCGTCGCCGCCTTGTGTCACGTCGAGATCCACTTCGCCGCTATAGAGGCTTTTGCCCTTGATGGTCGTGGTGCTTCCCTCCGGCGCGATGCCTGAGCGGGTGGGCACCGTCTTGAGGGTCTCGCCATTCTCTACGTCGGTGTAAATCCATTGCCGTCCGTTGGCAGCGAGGGATTTCACGGCATAACGGTAACCGCCGTCGGTGTAAACGAGCAACAGTGTGCGACCCAGCAGGTCTGTTGGTGTGCCCTCCTTATAGATGACCGAGCCGGCGCGCCGGGTGGCGGGGGTCTGCGCGGCCTCCATCACGGTGCCGTTGGTGGTCTGTATGATGCCGTCTTTGGCATGGAGCAGTATCTGCGAGTGCTCCACTTCCACACCACCCACATACTGGCGGTATTCTATGCGCTCCATGCCCAGGTCGTCGGTGCTGCGGCTGGCCAATCGCCACTCGGTGCCGTCGGGCAGGTGAAACCATTGCGAAAAATACTGTTCCGCATTCACGGTCTTCACGTTCTGACCTTTCAGTAAGCGGAAGAAATGACCGCTACGCATTTGCGCCTGGGCGCTGACGGCCACCACAAAGGCGACGACCATCCATAAAAACCTTTTTTTCATCTTTGAGCGTAAAAAATTTAGTTCTTGTATTATTTTTACTGTCTTTTTTGGCATTGATGTCTTATCCGCGGCAAAAATACAAAAAAATCGCAAATATAAGCGATATTTATAAATAATGTGCCGTCTTTTTTTTGAAAATTTGACGATTTGACGTAATTTTGCAGCCGGAAAAACAAAAACAGACTCATAAAGATGTATATGGTAAATAACATGCGAATGTGGCTGTCTGTGCTCTTGAGTGTATGGGTATGCACGGCGTGGGCGCAAGAGACGGAAACAATTACGTTCTCGGAAATGGGATATAGCAATGCTCTGGAAGTAACGAGCGTGGAGGGAACGAACTTCAGCATCACTTTTAACAAAGGTACTAATAGTAATACTCCCAAGTATTACACGTCTGGTACTGCTATCCGTGTCTATGGAGGAGGCTATTTCACGGTTTCTTCTGGTAAGGATATCACTGGCATTGTCATCACGTTTGGTAATGATGATGGCAGCAATGCTATCACTACAAATGTAGGCACATATAGTAGTGGCTCATGGTCGGGAACAGCTAAAAGTGTGAAGTTTTCGGTTGGAGGAACCTCCGGCAATAGACGTATAGCCGCTGTCACGGTCACAACCGCTTCCTCCACTCCCAGAGTGTCCACTCCAACGTTCTCTGTTGCAGACGGTGAAGTGGCTCGGGGCACGGTGGTCAACTTCAATTGCGATACCGAGGGGGTCACTTACTATTATACAACCGACGGCTCAGACCCGACTACCAGTTCGGCCTCTGCCACCTCTTACACGTTGAAAAACGACGTGACGCTCAAACTGATGGCCGTGAAAGATGAAATGAGCAACAGTGCCGTGGCTACTGCCTCATACACCATCCTCAAGGCTGACCCCAATCTTGCTTTCTCTCAGACCACGGTGACGGCGAATTACGGCGAGGCTTTCACAGCGCCTACGTTGACTTACGCCGACGGCTACGACGGCACTATCACCTATTCCAGTTCCAATGCAGCCATCACGGTCAACCCGACCACAGGCGAAGTGTCGTTCACAAGCACTGCGATAGACAAAACCACCACCATCACCGCAACCGCAACCGCAACAGACAACTTCAAGTCGGGCACGGCATCTTACGTGTTGAATGTGGTGGATCCCACGGCTATTACGGGGAATCTGAACAGTACTACATTTGGGGAATCTCATAGTGGTAGTGCTCCTGCGGGATATACAGCTACTGGTGATATAGGCGGTGTGACCGTGACCTACATCAGGGGCGACAATCAGAATGCCTATATCTCTACTTCAGAAATACGTATTTATAATGGCACAAGCTTGAAGTTTACTGCACCGGATGGCTATACGCTTACCTCTCTGACATTCGATAATACTGTGGCTTTCTCTGCCGACCATGGCACATTCAGCGGTAAGACTTGGACGGCCTCAGACGATGACAATGTGACAGAGGTGACATTGACACGGTCAACGGGTTCTGGCGGTACTGCATTGAAATCCGTCACCATCCATCTCCAGCCTCTCTCTGCTGCTGTTGCCGCTCCCACCATCACCCCTGCCTCCGGCACCTATACCTCGGCCCAGACTGTCAGCATCACCAACAATGCCGAAGGGGCTACGCTCTACTACACCACCGACGGCACCACACCCACCGCGGCCAGCACAGCCTACACCAAACCCTTCGTGCTGAGCAAGAACGGCACCTATACCGTCAAGGCCATTGCCATCGGCGATGAGGGCAAAAGCAGGGTCGTGACGCATACCTACACCATCGATATCGACATAGACGCGCCTGTTTTCACCGAGACCGACGGCACGACGTTCACCGAACCCTATACCATTCACCTGACTGCCGCCGATGGCTGCCACATCTACTATGCCACGGGCAGCGCATCGCCTGTCGATGACATGGGCAACCTGACCAGTTCGGCCATCCTCTACAACGACGGCATTACCAATATCTCGAAGGCTACCACCATCACGGCGGTGGCAGTGGATGACTACGGCAACGTGAGCCATACAGCCACGGCTTCGTACAAATATACCGGCGTGGTGGAAGTGCCCTTCTATGAGAACTTCGACCAGGGGCTGGGCAATTTCACCGTAGAGACTTCGGGTTCTAATGCTCCTGTGTGGGTCTTCAGAACCAATGAAAGCCCTGAAGATATCGAAAAATACGGCGAGGCACGCCGGTATGCATTCGTCACCGGAAACAACAATAAGCGAGGCACGGCACGGCTCATCTCGCCCATCATCGACCTATCCGACGAGACGGTTACTTCGGCTACGCTCAACTTTATCCATGCCGGACGCTATTTTGATGGTTATAACTCTGATAACCAGACCGTCGCACAGACTGCCGCCGGCCAGGCTCCAGACCATGCCCAGCTCTTCGTGCGCGAGGAGGACGGCGATTGGCAACAGCTCACTATACCCAACTGGTTTACACAAAACAGCCAATATACGCGCTTCAACTCCGGCGACATCGACCTCAGTGCCTTTGCCGGCAAGAAAATTCGAGTCAGCTTCCTCTATACCGCCGACACGCAATCTACAGGTACATGGAACGTGCTGAAATTCGCCGTCACTACCACCAACGAGGAGATTGTCAACATGAACACCGACGGCTACGTCACCTACGTGGTGAAAAATGATATCGACTGGACGCAGACTAAAGCCAAATATCCTGATGTGCACGGATATAAGGTGACGGAATTCGGACGCGAAGAGGCGGTGTTCGTGGAGTTTGGCGTGGGCAGCAACGAGACGATGATCCCGGCCGAGACACCCATCATCCTGAAAGGTAAGCAGGGCGAGAACCACCTGGTCATTGCCAAGAGCGACGATGTCATCAGCAAACCCAAGAACAACCTGCTCAAACCCTCATACGGAGAAGTGAAGGTGGCTGCCGGGCAACAACTATTTGTATTCCAAAAGGATAAAGACTGGAGCGCTGATAATCCTTACGACAAATATGGTTTCTACAAGCTCGCCGCCAACAGGTTGATTCCGGAGCGCAAGGCTTATCTCAATGCTATCGATGCCAAAGAGCAAATCAATGCGAAGACCAATATGGCACGAGGTGTCTATCGACTGCAAGACATGGGACGACTCGCGAATGCTATTCTCGGTGACGTCAATGCCGATGGCCAGGTCGATATCAACGATGTGATGGGTGTCGTTTCTGACATCTGTGGTGAGATTCCTGAAACATACATCGAAGAGGCCGCCGATATGAATGGCGACGAAGATGTGGATGTCAACGATGTGATGAAGATGGTGGATCATATCACCAACGGTGTAAAACAATAAGGGGAGACTGTGATGAACAAGATAATCACGATGAAAGAGAACCAGACAATGAATAGCATCATCAATAATAGAAAGCCTTACGAAAAACCTGATGTGGAACGGGTAAGCGGAACTCAATACTTGTTAGATTCGTTCCCCGTTCACTGGAGCGAAGAAAACGAAGGTGAAATTGAGTCCAACCAATATTCAATCTTCGACGAAACCGAATCTTCCGACGCATCTGCCTCTACATCTCTATGGGGTGATTCGCTCAACGCCAAGTAGTCTGTTTATATCACCCATTCCATTATTCCGTTGTAGGCTTCCCGAAAAAAAGCATAAAAAAACTTGGAATATTCATCTTTTTTCATTATTTTTGCCAACAAATAGACAAATCACTAAAAATGCAGGCATCATGAAATACAAAAGATTATCTCCATGGATGTTATCGGCTCTTTCCGCTGCACTCGTTACTTTGGGCTTTGGAGCATGTAAGTCGAATAAAGAACTCGTACAAAAGCGTGAGGCCTTGAATCAAAAAATTAACATACTCAACCAACAGATAGTTGAAAGTAACTTAAAACTGCAACGATTGCAAGAGATCTATGAGAACATAGGCCGGGGAGAAACTGTATATGGAGGTCCCAACAATATGGAGGAGGCCCGGCGCAGAATGCGCGAACGGCATGAGAGGGAACGCAGTGAAGTAGAAGAGCAAATGCAAACGGTGAAAAACGAGATTGACAGTCTCGACAATGAATTAAAAATCGTTGGCAGCGAACTGACAAAACTCAACAAATAGCATGAAATACCTCGGGCTGACGCTCAGAAAACGGCTCGGACTCGAAATTCAACGTAAGATACAACAGCATCTCGTGGCAGAGCATCCTCTCTACCAACTTTTTTGGGAATGTACGCTCAGATGCAACTTACATTGCCGCCACTGTGGTAGCGATTGCAAAACGGTGGCCGGCGCTCCAGATATGCCCTTAGATGATTTCTTAAGGGTACTTGATTCCATAGCACAGAAAAAAGATCCCTCTGAAGTATTTATTATTATCACAGGAGGCGAGCCGCTCGTTAGGGAGGATATCGTACAGTGTGGTGAGGAAATCTGGAAACGGGGATTCCCGTGGGGATTGGTTACGAACGGACTCTATCTGACTACTGAACGCTTACAGCAATTGCGTGAGGCGGGAATGCAGGCCGTCACCATCAGTCTTGATGGCTTGGAGGAGAATCACAACTGGATGCGAGGCAGCAAGAAAAGTTTTCAAGCGGTGGTTAACGCGATGGATTGGCTCGCACAACAGGATAAGATGGTGTGGGACATCGTCACTTGCACTACGGAACGTAATTTTAACCAACTGCCACAAATCAAGGAGTTTTTAATCGAAAAAGGAGTCCCTTCATGGAGACTTCTGGATGTATTCCCAGTAGGCCGGGCAGCGCATGACCCGCAACTCATGCTCTCTGATGAGCATTTCCGGAAAATGTTGGATTTCGTTGCTGCCACACGGCGCGAGGGGCGCATACGGTGCGCCTACGGCTGCGAGGGCTTTGTGGGCAACTACGAGATGGAGGTGCGCGACTATAGTTTCTTCTGCAAGGCGGGCATCACCGTGGGTGCTGTGCGCATCGATGGCAGCATCTCGTCGTGCTCCAGCATACGGGCCGACTACCATCAAGGGAATATTTACGAGGATGATTTCATGGATGTGTGGGAAAACCGCTTCGAGGTGTTCCGCGACCGCGACTGGATGCGCCGCGACGAATGTGCCGACTGTAATATGTTCCGCTACTGCAAGGGCAGTGGCATGCACCTGCGCGACGGTGATGGCCGCCTTATCCAATGCCACCTCAAAAGACTAATGTAGTTCAAATATCGCCATTCGTTTATTTGCTCATTTGGCGTATTTAAAACTTAACACTCAGCATAAGACTTGCTGCCAGATTGCTGAAGTTGGTGCGAGTGGTATATTCATCTTTTCCATAAAACCCCTCTATATCATACGTATTCACATTAGAGTCTTTCATCTTGACGTGATGATAATCAATGGAGCCATAAATGGCCCAGTTGCCGAAGGTGTAGCTGATGGCGCCGCGTGCGATGAGGTTCATTTTGAGACCGCCTTTCAAGTGGTGGGAATCTTTTTCGCAGTAGCTGTCGGATGCTTCATCATATTCACTCACGAAATAGGTCATGTTGTTGATCACGGTGAGCAAAGGACAAAAGGTTACGTTCACGGTCAAATTGCGCATGCCGCTGCGACGGTCGTCACGGGCTGGATGGTGATAGGGCACCCAGTTGTAACTATACCCCGGACCTATGGCCAACTGATAAGTCTTATAACGTGAAACTCCATTGTTGAAAGGGATGAAGAGAATGTCTTTGTCGGGCAGGTTCAACTCGCCAAACGTATATTTCGCAGTAGCAAGAAAAGAACCGGCAGAACGTTGTTGCACGTAAGCTCCGTCATAAGCGGCATCGTAGGCAAACCGCTTTTGATTGAAAGCATAATACCCATCAATGGCGATGGTGCGCATGCGGGCTTTCTCTTCGGTGCTTAAATCTACAGGTTCTTTGTCCGTATAATTCTTGAAGGTAGAAACAAGGGGACTGTAGATGGAATTATAGCGTATGTTCAGTCCATAACCGGCATCCATCAAGTTAAAATAATTACTCTTGCTCGACAGGCCGCTATGATGATTGATTTCATGCATATAACCGATGGACAGCGAACGAAGGGAGATGAAAGCACCCGCTTCCATGACAACAGGCGTGTTCATGCGGGTGTTCCAGATATATTCGTTGTTTGTAACAATATTGTTGTCAATATCTTCAAAGATGGAGGCCTCGGTCTCACCCCTTGTGTCCATCTTTACATTGCTCTTGCGGATGTCGGTCTGCAAACGGGCGGTCCACAGTTGTGTAGACTGATAAATATAGGTCGTGTCAACGCGGGGGTTAGGGGAGATAAACCACTCCCACAAACTCTTCACGATTCCTTTGATGCCTTTTGCCTCGGTGTTCACTGTGCCTGCCAGTAATAGCACCGTCATCATCCATATGATTCGTTGTCTCATCTCGGCCTAAAACAGTTAACCTCCTTCTTTCATGCCACAAAGTTATTGCTTTTTTCCGAAAACAGATAGCAAAAGTATCAAATAATTGTGGTTTTGTATCATTTCACATTTTTTGGGAGGCGATACGGACGCATTTCTAACAAATTATGGTTAACTTCGCAGATAATTTATGAACTAACATATACCAATGAAATGATTATGAAAAGACATTTTTTCTTGTTCGCAACGATTTTGGCGTTGCCGTTAACACTTTCTGCCCAAAAGGCGATGACACCGCCTGCCGGAGGGAAAGCCATTAGTGACCAACTCATCGGTATTTTCTTCGAGGATATCAGTAGTGCAGCCGACGGCGGACTCTATGCCGAACTCATTCAGAACGGGTCGTTCGAGTTCTCACCGGCAGAGCGCGACGGATGGGGGGCCGGCACTGCATGGCGCGTGGCACGACCCGGGCACTCGCTCGGACTCATCGAGGTGAAGACCGACAACCCTATTCATCCCAATAATCCTACCTATATGCGGCTCAACATCGAGCGCGTAGGGCATTATTATGACTTCAACGGATGGACAGGTTTCGGCATTCAGAACGACGGTTTCGCTGGCATCACCGTCAAGGCGGGTGAGAAATATGATGTATCCGTTTTCCTGCGTAACGTGAAAGGGGACGCCAAGAAAGTGCGTGTGGCTCTTGCTGTGCCGCAAGGGTGGGGGAAAGACCCCAAACTGCTTGCTGACACGGAATTTGAGGTGAACGGCAACCAATGGCAGCGGTTCAGCGGCCAACTCGTACCGGCTGAAGATGCAGCTAACGCTGTATTGCAAATCCTTTCACTCACGACTGGCACACTCGACGTAGATATGGTATCGCTGATGCCGCAAGATACGTACAAAGGACACGGCATGCGCAAAGACCTTGCACAGGCACTTGCTGACCTGCATCCTAAATTCATGCGATTCCCAGGTGGATGCGTGGTGCATGGCGGCGGCGATGGTTTCTGGGATACTTACCGTTGGAAAACGACCGTAGGTCCCAAAGAACAAAGACGGGGACTGAAAAACACATGGGGCTATCACCAGTCAATGGGATTGGGCTATTATGAGTATTTCCAGTTCTGTGAAGACCTTGGTATGGAGCCGCTGCCAATTCTTCCCTGTGGCGTCAGTTGCCAAGGGACCAACGGTGGTTGGGGAATGAAAGACCAGGCGCAAGACTGGGTGCCGATGGACCAGATGGACGAGTGGGTCAGCGAAGCGCTTGACCTCATCGAATGGGCCAACGGTGATGTCAACACCAAATGGGGACGCGTGCGTGCCGAGGCAGGACATCCCAAACCCTTTAATCTCAAATATCTTGGTCTGGGAAATGAGGAGCGTATTTCGCCCGAGTTTATCGAACGGTTCAAGTACATTTATGAGCGTGTCACGAAAGCGCATCCCGAAATCATCATTGTTGGTACTGCCGGCCCAGGTTCACACCCCGGCAACCGCGACTTCGAGACGGGATGGAAACTGGCAGAGGAAATCAATTTGCCCATTCTCGACGAGCACTATTATGAGCCGCGCGACTTCTTCCTTAACACTCGCCAGTATGACAACTACCCGCGCAACCGCAAAACAAAGGTATATCTCGGTGAGTATGCCGCCAAGGTCACAAAACTGATTAATGCTTTGGCA
>CAMJFC010000047.1 GCA_946404865.1 uncultured Prevotellaceae bacterium | reverse complement strand
TTGAACATTGAACGTTGAACATTGAACGTTGAACATTGAACGTTGAACATTGAACGTTGAACGTTGAACATTGAACGTTGAACATGGAACGTTATGATTACTCTATAAATGGAGTATTGTCTTCACTCCTTCACTCCTTCACTCCTTTACTCCTTTACTCCTTTACTCCTCCACTTCTCCACTCCCAAATAACTATTGTCTTCACTCCCAAATAACTATCCTATGAAAACAACAATCATTCTATTGGCACTGATGCTTGGAACAGTATCCTGCCGAAGCGAGCAAAGAGAAACAAACAAGGTGGCAGAAACCTCTGTTGCAGAAACCTCTGTGGCGATAACCTCGGAAGTTGAACTGCCTGTTTGCGGCAACTTCCAATTGGACAGCAATGCCGACGGGTCACTCAAACTGATAGGTTTCTATCCGGAAAATGGACTGGAAATCTTCAATTTCAGTTTCGACGAGGAGGAAGGGATGCCTCGTGAACAGCGCCTTTTCTTCGGCACTTATCATGTCGTGAAACAGTCAGGCGAAAATGTCTTTATCGTGGATTTTGAACTGAAGTCAGACGACCTCAAGACCACAAAAACGGGACGCATCAAAATGGAGTATTCTGACACCACATCCGAAGGCGTCGAATTCCATAACTACAAAATCACGCCGTTGAAAGGCTATGATCTCGGTCTGCCCGCTGGCAAGGCCACAGAAGTTCCAATCAGTGCTTGGCAGGCGTGGGACTGATTGAATGTTGAATGTTGAATTTTGAATTTTGAATTTGCGGATTAACATTATTTAATGTTTTAAGGGCGAAAATGCCATTTCTTTTCGTTAAATTTGCCAAAAATTCAATTAACCTTAAAAAGCGAACAATACTAAGCATTAACCAACAGCCCCCTCTGCCTCAAGCAGGTTTCCCCTGGGAAAGGGGAGGCTCCTTAAACCAATACGATTATGAAAAAAGTCATTCTTTTATCCCTATTCGGTTTCGCCACATGCGTAAAGGTGGCAAACGCGGGTGTCAACATCAACCCAACCAACTTCCCAGACGATAATTTCTTTAAGTATGCGTTTGGTTATGCAGACATCAATAAAGATTTGTTCCTCAGTGATTCCGAACTTGCGAATTGGAAGGAAATCAACGTCGATGGTTGGGATATCGCCAATCTCAAGGGAATCGAGTATTTCACTGCGCTTGAAAGGTTATTTTGCAATGACAACCAGTTGGCCACCCTCGATCTGTCAAAAAACACCAAACTGAAGGTGCTGGAATGTAACAATAACAAACTCACCTCACTTAACGTGACTAAGAATACAGCGCTGACTACTTTAAAATGCAGTGATAACAAACTCACCTCAATCGACGTGACAAAGAACACCGCACTGATTTTTCTGAATTGCAGTTCCAACCTACTGACCAAACTCGATGTGACGATGAACACCAAACTCAGAGATCTGAATTGTTATGGCAACCAACTGACCTCGCTCAATGTGACAAAGAATACGGTACTGGATGGTTTGGCTTGCAGTGTCAACAAAATCAAAGGCTCTGACATGGATGCGCTGATTGCCGGATTGCCGAATGCGGGAGGGTCTTTCTGTGCCATAGCACCGAATTTCAGTACAGAGCAGAACGTGCTGACTGTCACACAAGTGGTCGCCGCAAAGAAGAAAGGGTGGACACCCAAGTATTGGACAGGCAGCACTTGGAATTCAGGCAAATGGGACGTTTATGCTGGCTTACCCGATGGCGTCGCTGTCAATGCCACCAACTTCCCCGACGCGAACTTCCTCAATGTAGTCAAGAAATTCGACAAGGATGAAAGCAAATACCTCACCGACGCCGAGATTGCGGCTGTCAAGTCGATGGGCGTTCCGGAGAATGTATCAAATCTCAAGGGCATCGAGTTTTTCACTGCATTGGAAGACTTACATTGCGGTGGTGCCCAATTGACTTCTCTCGATTTGTCGAAGAACACGGCACTGGTAAACGTTTACTGTATGAAAAACAAGCTTACTTCGCTTAACGTGACGAAGAACACAAAACTTAAAACGCTGTTATGTTATGAGAATCAACTGACCTCAATCGACGTGACTAAGAACACCGCACTGACAGATCTGGAATGCGATAAGAACAAACTCACCTCGCTTAACGTGGCAAATAACACAAAGCTGCAGGCATTAAGATGTGATGGCAACCAACTGACCAACCTTAATGTGACAAAAAACACCGCTTTGAAAGAACTGTCCTGTTGTAATAACAAACTCACATCGCTCGACGTGACAAAAAACACCGCTTTGGAATGGTTATTTTGCGAGAGAAACCAACTGACGAAACTCGATGTGTCAAATAATAAGAGTCTGTGGAAATTGCATTGCGCAGGCAATAAAATCAAAGGTTCGGCCATGGATGCACTGATTGCCGGGTTGCCGAGGGCGAGTGGAGAGTTCTATGCCATCGCTCCGAATATCAGCACGGAGCAGAACGTGCTGACCACCACTCAGGTGCAGGCGGCTAAACAGCAATTGTGGACCTCCTATTACTGGACTGGCAGCACTTGGGATACTGGCAAGTGGTCAATTTATGCCGGCTCTACATCAGGCATTGCCGACATCGAAGACACCACACCAACCGACAATCGCTATTATACTCTCGACGGCAAACCCCTCGAGGCAGCTCCAACCCAAAAAGGCATTTACATCCTCAACGGACGGAAGGTCGTGGTGAAATAGTTGAGACCGAAACACAACAGCAAAGGATTGCACAGATTGAACGGATTTTTATCCGTCTCATCTGTGCAATCCTTTGTCGATGAAAAGATGTTGGTCCTATTTAAAAATCAACTCGTCAATATTCAACATTTGTAATTCAACATTCTACAAGCGTTGAGCACGGCCAGCACGGTAACACCCACATCGGCAAAAACAGCCATCCACATCGTGCCCAAACCTATGGCGGCCAGGATGAGCACGGCCACCTTCACACCGATGGCGAACCACACGTTCTCACGGGCGATATGGAGCGTGCGACGGGCGATGCGGATGGCGGAGGCGATCTTCGACGGCTGGTCGTCCATCAGCACCACATCAGCGGCTTCGATGGCGGCATCGCTACCCAGGCCACCCATGGCCACGCCCACATCGGCACGGGCCAACACGGGCGCGTCGTTGATGCCGTCGCCCACGAAGGCCAGGCTGCGGCCTTCGCCCTTCTCTTGTAGCAGTCGTTCCACATGACTTACTTTGTCGGCGGGGAGCAACTCGGCATGATAGGTGTCTAATCCCAACTCCTTTGCCACTTTTTCACCCACTTTCTGTTGGTCGCCCGTTAGCATGACGCACTGCGACACGCCCAACTCATGCAGCTGGCGGATGGTCTCGGCACTGTCTGCCTTCACTTGGTCGTTAATCACGATGTGTCCGGCATACTCATGGTTGATGGCCACATGCACGATGGTGCCGGGGTGATGGCAACCGTGCCACTTCACACCTTCTGCGTCCATCATCTTCTCATTTCCCACACTCACCTGCCATTCACCCACACGGGCGCGGATGCCTTTTCCTGCCACTTCCTCCACGTCGCTCACAATGCAACCGTCGTCAGCCTCTTCGGGATAGGCTTTTTTGAGGGCTGCGGCGATGGGGTGTGTGGAGTGATGTTCCACATGGGCGGCGAGATGCAGCAGATGGCGTTCGTCGCAGATGTCGGGGTGCACGGCCTCGACCGCAAAGTTGCCATGTGTCAGCGTGCCCGTCTTGTCGAACACCACGGTACCGGTTTTGGCCAGCACGTCGATGTAGTTGGCTCCTTTGATGAGGATGCCATGTCGCGAGGCGCTGCCGATGCCGCCGAAGAAGGTGAGCGGTACGCTGATGACTAAGGCGCAGGGACAGGAGACGACCAAGAAGATGAGGGCACGGTAAATCCAGTCGGGCAGCGCTTGCCCGTAACTGTCAGCAAACAAGGGGGGTACGAAGGCCAGCAACAGTGCGGCGCAAACGACGATGGGGGTATAGACGCGGGCTAAACGGGTGATGAAGGCTTCGCTATGCGATTTGTGCTCGCTGGCGTTCTCTACCAGGTCGATGATTTTCGAGGCGGTGCTGGCACCGAAGGTCTTCGTGGTGCGTACCTTGACCACGCCCGACAGGTTGACGCAACCGGAAATCATCTCGTCGCCAACAAACACCTCGCGCGGCAGACTCTCGCCCGTCAGCGCTACGGTGTTGAGCGTGGTACTGCCTTCGACGACGATACCGTCGAGCGGTACCTTCTCACCGGGGTTGATGATGATCAGTTCACCGGGCATGACCGTATCGGGGGCGGCATCCACCACCTTGCCCTCTCGCTCCACATGGGCGATATCGGGACGGATGTCCATCAGGTGGGCGATGCTGTCGCGGCTCTTGCCTTCGGCATAACCCTCAAACAACTCGCCGATTTGGAAAAACAGCATCACAAAGACGGCTTCGGGAAACTGTGTCTCTGCGCCGGGAAGGAAACCGATGGCCAAGGCACCGAGGGTGGCCACCGACATGAGGAAATGCTCATTGAAGGCCTCACCGTGGGCAATGCCCTCGGCGGCTTCTTGGAGCGTTTCATGACCCGCTATTAAATAAGGTACGAGATAGACCAGCAACAGTTGCCATGTGCTCAGATGCCCGTATTTCTCAATGAGCACCGCAGCGATAAGAAAGACCACGGTGAGTGCTATCTGGATGATTTGTCGTTTCAGACCGCCCTCCTCATGGTGATGATGGTGCTCATGTTCGTGTTCGTGTTCATGCTCATGTTCATGGTTGTGATTGTGTTCGCATGCGCAGTGACAATCGTGTTCATGTTCATGCTCGTGATGATGATGTTCGTGTGCCATAATTTTGCTTTTGTTTTGATTTCCTGGAGGCAAAATTACAGCAGTTTTTCATTCGCCAAAAGCGTTTATCCTACAAATGCGTGATATTTGCAACCGGGTTGCAAGAGACCTCACATCATGGCTCACTTTTCCCCCACCCAACCCTCCCATGGGAGGGCTTCAACCCTATTCCAAGCCCTTTCCCTCTCCAGGGAAAGGGTTTCAACCGCTCCACCTCGTCGCTCTTTCACTAAGGTATGCTCGGCCCATCAGAGGGCCGGCATCATTGCTACGCAACAAAGTTGCGATTATTTGTGTTCGCTTCGCTCACCAAACTGAGATATTCCCCATGCCCACTGCCATCAAAGCTATTCTCTTATCTCTCAATAGCTGATGGCTGACGCCCTCGCGATGTCCAAACTCCTAATGATGATCTATCTCCCTCAGCGTAAATACGGCTTCGCCTACGGATTTCACATCGTTGAAGACGGCGGAACGCTTGCCGGGGATTTGCTTGAACTGACAACGGCGGGGATGACTCATCATGTAATCGATGACCTTGCCGAACTGCGCACTCTGATAGAACGGGCTGTCTTCGCGGCTGACGAACTGCATCTGCATTCGTCCCTGCTTGAGGATGATTTTCTCGCATCCCAAACGACGGCCGATGCGGCGCAATGACACCACCTGCATCAATTCCATTCCTTCGCGAGGCACGGGTCCGAAACGGTCTTCCAAACGCTTGCGGTAGGCATCGAGGGCATCATCGTCGATGATGTTGTCCAACTCGCGGTACAGGAGCATCCTTTCACTGCTGCCAGGCACATAATAGTCGGGGAAATACATCTCTAAGTCGCTCTCGAGCGAGCAGTCCTCCACAAATCCGTCGCCCGTCACTTCCTTGCCGGCGGCTA
This sequence comes from uncultured Prevotellaceae bacterium, assembly GCA_946404865.1. Classification (GTDB taxonomy): domain Bacteria; phylum Bacteroidota; class Bacteroidia; order Bacteroidales; family Bacteroidaceae; genus Prevotella. Next base: position 18,396 of record CAMJFC010000047.1, on the reverse strand, counting down.
TCTCCTCGGCAAAGAGGTCGCTGAACTCATCGTTGCGCAGTTCAGTGACCGCCTGGTTGAGAATCTTCTGATAGGTCTCATACCCCAGGTCTTCCATGAATCCGCTCTGCTCGGCACCCAACAGATTGCCTGCGCCTCGGATGTCAAGGTCCTGCATGGCCAGATTGAATCCGCTGCCCAGTTCGGAGAAATTCTCCAAAGCCTCCAATCGGCGGCGTGCCTCGGTCTTGAGCAGCGACTTGGGCGGCGAGAGCAGATAGCAGAAAGCCTTGCGGTTGGAACGGCCCACGCGTCCGCGCATTTGGTGCAGGTCGGAAAGTCCGAAGCGGTGTGCATCGTTGATGATGATGGTGTTGGCGTTGGGGATGTCAATGCCGTTCTCCACGATGGTGGTGGAGAGCAGCACATCGTAGTCGTAGTTGATGAACCCCATGATGATGTTCTCCAACTCCTCCGGTTTCATCTGTCCGTGACCGATGGCCACACGGGCATCGGGCACGTATTTGTGTATCAGATTGGCTATTTCCGTCAGGTTTGAGATGCGGTCGTTGACGAAATACACCTGTCCGTTGCGGCTCATCTCAAAATTGATGGCGTCGGCGATAATCTCATGGTTGTACGTGCCTATCTCGGTGTAGATGGGGTAGCGGTTGGGTGGGGGCGTGCGGATGATACTCATATCGCGGGCGCCCATGAGCGAGAATTGCAGGGTGCGGGGGATAGGCGTGGCCGACATGGTGAGGGTGTCGATGTTCGACTTCAACTTGCGTATCTTCTCCTTCACAGCCACACCGAACTTCTGCTCCTCGTCGATGATGAGCAGTCCGATGTCTTTCCACTGCACGGTCTTGCCGATGAGTTTGTGCGTGCCGATGAGGATGTCTATCTTTCCCTCTTTCAGGTCGTCGAGCAAGGCACGTGTCTGTTTGGCACTGCGCGCCCGGCTGAGGTAATCCACGCGCACGGGGAAGTCGCGCAGTCGGTCACGGAAGGTCTGGTAATGCTGGAAGGCGAGCACGGTGGTAGGCACGAGCACAGCCACTTGTTTCGAGTCGCAGGCGGCCTTGAAGGCGGCGCGTATGGCCACCTCGGTCTTGCCGAAGCCCACATCGCCGCACACCAGACGGTCCATCGGACGTGCCGTCTCCATATCGGCCTTCACGTCGTTGGTGGCTTTGAGTTGGTCAGGGGTGTCCTCATACAGAAAACTGGCTTCCAACTCGTGTTGCATATAGTTGTCGGCACTGAAGGCGTATCCCTTCTCATGGCGGCGCTTGGCGTAGAGTTTTATCAAGTCGCGCGCGATGTCTTTGATGCGTGTCTTCGTGCGCTCCTTCATGCGCTCCCAAGCCCCGGTGCCGAGCGTGCTCAACCGTGGCGGCTCGCCCGTATCGCTGCGACGGTATTTCGAGATTTTATAGAGGGCATGGATGGACACATCCACGGTGTCGCCACGCTGATAACCGATGCGGATCATCTCCTGGTAACTGTCGCCGGTGGCCACGCGCACCAATCCGATGAACTTGCCGATACCGAAGTCCACATGCACGATGAAGTCGCCCGGCTCCATCTCTTGCAACTCCTTCATCGTGAGGGCCATCTTGCCGGCACGGGCAGAGTCGGAGCGGAGACTGTATTTATGGAAACGGTCGAAAATCTGGTGGTCGGTGAAGAAACACGCCCTCAGGTCAGCATCGATAAAACCTTCGTGCAGGGTGCGGTCCACAGCCTCGAACGTCAGGTCGGTGTGCAAATCCTTATTGGCTCGTTGCTCATCGTCGCTGCCCGCCTCGCTGAAGATATCGCGCAACCGCTGTATCTGTTTCTGACTGTCGGCGAGGATATAGAGGCGGTAACCTTTCAACTGATAGTCGGTGAGCGTCTGCATCAGCAGGTTGATGTTCTTGTGGAAGAGCGGTTGCGGGGTGATGTGCAGTTGCAGCGTGGCGTCGGGCGTGGTGGAAGGTCGGCTGCCCGTTTCGATGCGGCGGAAGCGTGACGCCTCCTCTGCAAACTGGTGCCCGCTGACGAGCGTGTTCTCTTTCTGCATCTCGCGCATGATATCTTCCCGTTCCATCTCGTTGGCTCCTTCCATCCGCACGGTGAGAGCCTGTGTCGAGAATCCCTCTTGATAGATGTGCTCGATGGTGTCGTGGATGTAGAGGAAGTCTTTCGTCACGAGCAGTGTGTTGTCGGGCAGGAAGCGCATGAAGGGCACCTTGTCGGCCTGCGCTTGTGCCATCTCTGGCACAATCTCCACTTGCTCTTTGGCGTCTTTTGACAACTGGTCCTGCACTTCGAAGGTGCGGATGGTGTCTATCTCGTCGCCGAAGAAATCAATGCGGTAAGGGAACTCGCAACTGTAGGAATAGACATCGAGGATGCTGCCGCGCAGCGCAAACTGCCCCGGCTCATACACATAGTCCATCTCTTGAAAACCATACGCGCGTAGTTGCTTGACCAATTGCGACAAGGCCACGGTTTGTCCGCGCGACAGCGTGATGATATGGTCGGTCATCTGCTGCTGCGACACCACCCGTTCGCTGAGTGCCTCGGGACAGGTGACGATGAACAAAGTGCGGTGGGTGTCTTTGCCGTTCATGGCCGACAGTTGTGCCAGCACCTCGGTGCGCAGTATCTCGTTGGCTGCGTCGCGCTGTCCGTATTTTACTGCCCGTTTATACGAAGAGGGGTAGAACAGCACCTGTTCGGTGCCCAGTATCTGTGTCAGGTCGTGGTAGAAATAGCCCGCCTCGTCGTTGTCTTGCAGGATGAAGAGCATCACCCTTCCGGCCTGTTCGGCGGTAGAGGAGAACAGCAAGGGTGCAGCCGAGGCCGTCAGTCCGTCGATGTATGCGCAACGGACCGTTTCGTCGTTGATAACACGTAACAGAGCCTGCCCCAGAGGTGCAGACGCATAGAGTTGCTTAATATCGTGAATTCGCATGTGTCGTCCCGCTCTTATTTCTTGATGGTGGGATATTTACGGAACCAACCGTCCCAGCGCAGGCGCATCACACCGAAAAACGCCTCGCCGAAGATGCCGCCGCTCATCTTGCTCACCCCCTCACGGCGGTTGACAAACACCACGGGCACTTCTTTAATCTTAAAGCCGATTTTATACGTGGTGTATTTCATCTCTATCTGGAAACCATAACCCTTGAAACGGATTTTGTCTAACTCGATGGTCTCGAGCACGCGACGCTTATAACATTTAAAACCCGCAGTGGTGTCATGCACCTTAAACCCAGTGACTATCCGCACATATTTCGAGGCGAAATAACTCATCAGCACCCGACCGATGGGCCAGTTCACCACGTTCACGCCACTCACATAGCGCGAACCGATGGCCAGGTCGTAACCCTCGTCGTGACAGGCGCCATAAAGCCGTGGCAGGTCGGAGGGGGCATGCGAGAAGTCGGCGTCCATCTCGAACACGTATTCATAGTCGCGCTCCAATGCCCAACGGAAACCGGCGATATAGGCGGTTCCAAGACCTTGTTTGCCTTCGCGCTCGATGATGAACAGACGGTCGGCATAGCGATCGGCCATCAGACCTTTCACGATGTCGGCGGTGCCATCGGGACTGCCGTCGTCGATGACAAGGATATGGAAACACTTTTCGAGCGAGAAGACGGCCTCGATAATCTTGGCTATGTTCTCTTTCTCATTATAGGTCGGGATGATAACGATACTGTCGCTCATAGTGGATGGGAGTTTGGGAGTTTAGGAGTTTAGGAGTTTGGGAGTTTAGGAGTGAAGGAGTTTAGGAGTGAAGGAGTGAAGACAATACTCCATTTATAGAGTAATCATAAAGTTCAAAGTTCAAAGTTCAATGTTCAACGTTCAACGTTCAATGTTCAATGTTCAACGTTCAACGTTCACCGTTCAATGTTCAACGTTCACCGTTCAAAGTTCAATGTTCAACTTTCAACGTTCAATGTTCAACGTTCATTGGTCTGGATTCTCCACATATCCTTGGAATTGTGGTTCTAATGCCGACATGACCGATTGGTAACTGTCGTTCATGACAGCGAGGATATTGTCGCGCCCTTTGCCTATCGGGTAGAACGGCTGATGGATGGTGAGTGTCATGGGGTGCCAGTTGAGGAAATGCCAGTCGCGCGTGCGCGGCATGATGTGGAACGAGCCGTTGATGGTGAGGGGAACCACAGGCAACTGCAACTCGTCGGCGAGCATGAAAGCCCCGCGGCGGAATTTGCCCATGTGTCCGGTGAAGGTGCGTGAGCCCTCGGGGAAGACCATCACAGAGATACCCTTACGCATGATGTTCATGGCTTCCTCGTACGACTCGCGGATGCGTTTCGGACCGCTCTTGTCTATCATAATCTGTTTCGAGGCTTTGCAGGCGACGCCGATGAAGGGTATCTTCATCAGTTGGTGTTTCATCATCCATCGGAAGTCGGTGCCAAGATAGGCATAGACGAGGAAGATGTCGAAAGCGCCCTGGTGGTTGGCCACAAACACATACGATTGTCCTTTCTCCAAGTGGTTCCTCCCTTCGGTCTTCACGGGGATGAGAAACAACTTGAGTGTCACCCACGACCATATCTTCGGCGGGTAATAACCGAAGAAATGTCCGCCTCCGAGAAGGCAGCCTATCAATACCAATAGGGCGATGAACACTGACCACACCACAAAAATGGGGATGGCGATGAACAATTGGTAGATTCGGTATAAGTATTTCATTTGGGAGTTTGGGAGTTTGGGAGTTTAGGAGTTTGGGAGTTTAGGAGTTTAGGAGTTTGGACAATAGTTATTTGGGAGTGGAGGAGTGAAGGCAATAGTAATTGGGAGGTGGAAAGTAGGGACGCGGCGTGCCGCGTCCGCAAACTCGTGGTTTTCTCTTGGGCGGACGCGGCACGCCGCGTCCCTACTTGCTAATCATAAAGATCAAAATTCAAAGATCAAAGTTCAGCGTTCAGTGTAATTACCACAATCTCGGCTGTGACGCCGAAGCGGAAGGGTAATAAACCGCCAAGACCGCGTGAGACGTAGAGCAGGCGCCCGTCTTCTTCGTAAAGACCATCATCCTCGGCATAACGCATCGACGAGGCAGTCACGCCGAACAGTCCTATTTGTCCGCCGTGGGTATGTCCGCTGAGTGTTAGCTGAGCATCGCATCCTGGCAGGATGGTGCGATGCCATGAGGTGGGGTCGTGTTGCAACATGATGGTGAAGGCTCCCTGTGGGATGCCGTCGATGGCCTTTTTGACGTCGGCCTTATTGGGGAAGGGCGGTTCCCCGTCGTTCTCCATGCCTGCCACAAAGATGGAGTCTGCGCCGCGCCGGATCATCACATGCTCATTGTTGAGCAAACGCCAGCCCATCAGCCGTTGCTGCTCTATCATCTCGTTGGCGATGGAGTCTTTCTCCTCCTTTGTGCCATTGAAGTACTCCGCATAATCGTGGTTGCCCAAAACGGAGAACACACCGTCGCGCGACTGCAACGAATTGAGCAGGTGGCGGAAGGGCTCCAGTTCATCGGACTTCACATTTTGAAGGTCGCCCACGAAGCAGATGGCGTCGGCTTGCTGGGCGTTGATGCTGTCGTATGCTTCGTGCAATAAGGCTTGCCGGCGACCCGTGAAACTGCCTACGTGCGCATCGGAGAAGAGCACGATGCGGTAACCGTTGAAAGCCGGTGGCAGTCCTTTCACTTGCAGTGTGACGCGGTTCACATCGAATCGGTTCACACCGGCCGTCAGTCCGTAGATGGTGGCGTAAGCGACAAAGATTGCGAGGCAGACGCCGGCCAGGTTGCCCCAGTTCTTACGCGAATGAAACAGACGTGCCACACCGCGACCGACGACCGAGCAGACCAGGAAAGCCAGTTTGGTGCAGACCAACAGTCCGAACAGGGCGAGATAGATAGAGAACACGGTATAGTCGCTTGGCGCGAAGTGTTTCGAGCAAGCCATGATGAGCGTGAAGATGATCATCACCAGTCCGGGCACAAACCACATCAGTTTCTTCCACGCTGCTATCCGTTTCGGACGGATATAGCGTTTGAAAAGATACAGGTCTGGAATGATGATTAAAACCAGATATAGAAGTAGATTCCGAGCGATCATTATTGAGTTTTGAATGTTGAGTTTTGAATGTTGAATGTTGAGTTGTCGCCTGCGGCGATGAAGAGTTTTGAATGTTGAGTTTTGAATGTTGAATGTTGAGTTGTCGCCTTCGGCGATGAAGAATGGTGAATTAGTAATTGTGAGTTGTTATTCAAAGTTCAAAAATTTCTGCATCAGGGGCAGTGGGATGTCGCGCCGGCGGGCGTAATCTGACAGTTGGTCAAGACCTATTGGACCTAAGTCGAAATAGTGGGCCGCCGGGTGCGACAACATGAGACCCGAGACGGAGGCGTGCGGGCGCATGGCTCCGTGTTCGGTGAGTCGTATGCCGATGTCAGACATGCCGATGAGCCGGTCAATCAGGAAATTGATGCTCGTGTCGGGCAACGACGGGTAACCGATGGCCGGACGGATGCCCTGAAAGGCTTCACGGTGCAACTCTTCGATGCTGAGGTGCTCGTCGGGCGCATATCCCCAGTAGGTGCGCCTCACCTCTTCGTGCATCTTCTCGGCTGTGGCTTCCGCCAGGCGGTCGGCCAGTGTCTGCGAGAGCATGGTGAGGTAGGGGTCGTCGGGATGGTGCTCCTGGAGTCGCACATCTACGGTGGTGGCGAAGATACCCACCTTGTCGGGCGTTCCCGATGACAGCGGGCGCACAAAGTCGGCCAGACAAAGGCAGAGTCCGTCACTGCCTGGTGTCTGCTGGCGCAGCATGGGCAGCCGCACACCGCCTGCAATCAGGTCGTCACCGTCGCTGTTGGCGTCAAACAGTCCGAAGGCGGCATGGGTCATGCACACCTCGTCCATCTGATGGAGCAGACGTGTCGCCTCGTCGCGCAGCGACAACTTTTCCTGTTCGGATTTGCCCGACAGGCCCCAGGCATGATAGAAATAGAGCCAGTTGATATAGGGCTCAACCTCTCTCAGGTGGTAATGGAGTCGTTGCACCATCTCTTATGCACGCCGGGGTCAGTCCCCGATGCGGAAGCGCACCTCCTCGCCGCGCACTTGAGGGTTGAAGATGCCGTTGCGCCACACCGCCTGTCCATTGCAGAACGTGGCCTCGACCCGCCAGCGGAAGGTGTGTCCCTCCAGTGGACTCCAGCCGCATTTGCTCTGTATGAGGTCGGGGGTGACAGTCCATGGGGCATTCGGCCGTACCAGCACGAGGTCGGCCTTGTAACCGGGACGCAGGAAACCGCGCTCGGCCACATCGAAGAGCCGTGCAGGTTGGTGACACATCAGTTGCACCACACGCTCTATGGGGAGCACCCCTGTGTCGGTCAGTTCAAGCATGGCGGGCAATGAGAATTGCACCATGGGCATGCCCGAGGCCGCACGAGCGCATCCGCCCTCTTTGTCGGAGAGCAGGTGAGGCGCGTGGTCGGTCGCCACGGTGGTGATTCGTCCGTCGGTGAGAGCCCGTCGGAGGGCGTCGCGGTCGGCGGCACGTTTCACGGCGGGGTTGCACTTGATGCGGGTGCCAAGCGTAGTATAGTCGTCGTCGGTGAAGAACAGATGGGCGATGACAGCCTCTGCTGTAATCTGGGGCATAGCCCCCTCACCGAGATAGGGTTTCAGTAAATCCAGTTCGCTAGCCGTCGTGAGATGTGCCAGATGCAGCCGGGCATGGTATTTCCCGGCCAGGGCCACAGCCAAGGCCGATGATGCGCGGCAAGCCTCCTCAGAACGTATCTCGGGATGATGTGTCACGTCGGGGTCGTCGCCGTAACGTTGTTTGGCTGCCGCCATCGCTTGGTTGATGAGGTTCGTATCTTCGCAATGCGCCATCAACGGGAGTGGCGAATGCTCGAACACCGCTTGCAGCGACTCGCGTTTGTCCACCAGCATATTACCTGTGGATGAACCCATGAAGAGTTTGATGCCCGGTATGCGGTGGATGTCGAGTTGGGGGAAGAGGTGTATGTTGTCATTGGTGGCTCCGAAAAAGAAGGAGTAGTTGACGTGGCTGTCGTGTGCCGCCCGTTGGAATTTATCATCGAGTGCTTCAAGCGTCGTGGTTTGTGGCACGGTGTTGGGCATGTCGAAGAAAGTCGTCACACCGCCGTATGCCGCGGCGCGGCTCTCTGAGGCGATGTCGGCTTTGGCCGTCAGACCGGGCTCACGAAAATGGACATGGCTGTCAATGACACCGGGCAACAAATAGCACCCCGTTGCGTTGATGGTCTCATCGCAATGGGGTGGGGCAGGGGTGTCAGCGTCAAGAATCTGAGCGATACGGTCGCCGTCGATGACTACCGCTCCTTGAAAAGTGCGGCCTTCGTTCACCACCGTAGCGTTCGTTATGAGTGTTTTCATCTCAATAGCATTACATCGTTGGTCATCAGCCCTGTCAGGGGGCGCCGGCTATTCGCCAGCTTGTGCGGGACCGGTACCTTGCTGTGAGGGCTCAAGTCCTAATTCGCGGCGTTGGTTCATGTTGGCCTGGTTGACATAATCACGCACGTAACGGTTGTTCTTGAACGTGTCACCGGTTTTACTCATCACTTCCACAATCCATGGCAGCATCGTCTGGTAGGGGTAGTTGCGTGTGGCCAGATAGAAGATGCCAGTGCCCAGCACATTGTCGGCATTGGACACGATAGCAGAGGCCATCAGACTGTCCATCTTGGCGTTCAGCACCATCGCCTCACGCTCTATCTGCCGGCTTTCTTGCATCAGCTCAAGCTCTACCTCGCTCATGTCAAGGCCGTCCATGATGGCTTGCGAGTGCTTGTGGGGCAGTTCGGCCATACGTGCTTGCAACTGCTCCATCTGGTACTGCAGACTGTCGTGGCTCTTGAGGAAGATGTTGAGCTGGTCGTTGTAATAACTGCCTTTGAGCGAGGGCGCGCGTTGACCGATGGTCACGGTGATGTCGCCCTCCTCTAACACCACGGGCACGCCTGCGGTGCTGCCGCTGATATACATCAGCGCCATGGCCACGGAGTCTCTTGCCCCGGAGAAATGGAATTTTCCGTGAACCACCTCGCACGAGTCGATGGCGTTGTCTTTGTCGATGGTGCGAAGATAGAGTTTCTGTTTCTCGTCGAGCGCCGACCCGTTGGCTGTCCCGAGTATCTGATAGGAGTATCCTGAGCATGACGCCAGGACTGCCAGTGTGATTGCGGCGTAAAGAATCCGATTCATATATGAGTTATTTGGTCGTTTGGTCGTTTGGTCGTTTGGGAGATTGGTCGTTTGGTCGTTTGGCCGTTTGGGAGATTCGGATTTTGGTCGTTTGGGAGATTTGGACAATAGTTGTCGTATTTGGGAGACTATTCTCCTGCCCCTTGCTCCTTGCCCCTTGCTCCGATGATGCCCCTTGCTCCTTGCCCCTTGCCCCGGATGAAGAGTCACTTGCCTCCTCTTTGTTCAGTTCCGATGCCATGCGGTGGGTGGCATACATCTCGAGCATGGCGGCCACCAGCAGGGGAATCACCCATTTGTTATAGACGTAGGCCAAGTAGGTGTACCAGTCAGTGAAGAGGGGTGCGAGGAAGTGATAGGCACTGTCGGCCATGAGCACTCCGGCGAGGACGAAAAACACATTAGCTGTGAGCTTCATCCTTCGCAAACGTCGGATGACGAAGTTGTCGCCCTCATAACGCTGGCGCAGTTGCACGCCACCATAGAGGAGTGCTCCTGCCAGATACACCCAGCACATCACACCCTGTACCACCGACAAGGCGTAGCACCCGGCGCCAATCACCATCATCAGTCCGCCGGTCATCATCACCAAACGTTCGTTGTTCGTCAGTGTTCGCATGGCTTATTGCTTTTTGTCGTCTGCAAACATGAAGATGTCCTCGTCGTCGGTCTTCATAAAGTATCGCTCACGGGCTATCTTTTCGATGGCAGCGGGGTTGCGGTCTATCTCGCTCAGACGGATGGAGTCGGTGGTGTAGCACGACTTCATCGAGTCTATCTGATTGCTCAAGGTCTTGATTTCCTTGTTGAGCTGCCGCCTGTTCCAGAAACTGTTCTCGCCGACAAAACCGACGAGCACAATCCCTGCAATAATGACGATGATATATTTGAAGTGGCTGATATATTTCTTCAGATACTGAAATTTGCTCATGTATTTTCTATTTTGTTGCAAAAGTAGTGAAAGTGCGAGAGAAACTCACGCTATTTAGTGTTAATCAAACAAAAAACTTGCTAAAAATCGGTTTTATGCGCCTTTTATGGCGGGAGTAGAGGATTTTTTTATAAATTTGCAGTGACTTTTTCAGAACATACCTTAACCAATCATCACATGGATTATATCGTATCAGCCAGGAAATACAGACCCATGACCTTCGATGCCGTTGTGGGACAAAGCGCGCTGACCACTACATTGAAAAATGCGGTGAAAAGCGGAAAACTGGCGCACGCTTTCCTCTTTTGCGGACCACGTGGCGTGGGCAAGACCACTTGCGCACGCATCTTTGCCAAGGCCATCAACTGCATGAACCCAACGGCCGACGGTGAGGCCTGCAATGAATGTGAAAGCTGCAAGTCGTTCAACGAACAACGGTCGTTCAACATATTTGAACTCGATGCGGCCAGCAACAACTCCGTCGAAGACATCAGAAAACTGATGGAGCAGACCCAGATTCCGCCGCAGGTGGGCAAATACAAAGTGTTTATCATCGACGAGGTGCACATGCTCTCTGCGCAGGCTTTCAACGCCTTCCTGAAGACGCTCGAAGAGCCGCCTTCGTTTGATATCTTCATCCTTGCGACGACAGAGAAACACAAAATCCTGCCCACCATCATCTCACGGTGCCAGATTTATGATTTCGACCGCATGGGGGTGCCCGACATCATCAACCATCTGAAGATGGTGGCCGCGAAAGAGGGTATCAGCTATGAGGAAGAAGCCCTCCACGTCATCGCAGAGAAAGCCGATGGCGGTATGCGCGACGCGCTGTCTATCTTCGACCAGTGTGCCAGCTTCTGCCAGAACAATCTCACTTACGACAAGGTGAGGGAGAACCTCAACGTGCTCGACATCGACAACTATTTCCGTATCATCGACCTCAGCCTGGAAAACAAAGTGAGCGACATCATGGTGCTGCTCAACCAAGTCATTGCTGAGGGATTTGACGGCGGACGACTGATTAACGGACTGGCGGCTCATGTGCGCAACGTGCTGATGGCTCGCGATGAGCAGACGCTACCGCTGATAGAGTCGTCGGAGCGCATCCGCGAGCGCTATCGTGACCAGGCCAAACGGTGCCCCGTGACGTTTCTCTATGATGCGCTGAAAATCATGAACCGTTGCGACATCAACTACCGTGCCAGCAGCAACAAGCGGTTGCTGGTGGAGCTGACGCTCATCGAGGTGGCGCAAATCACACAAGAGGAGGACGTCCCGGGGGCGGGGCGCCGCCCCGCGAGAAGAATAAAATCCCTGTTCCAAAAAATCATGGTCAACGCTCAGAACCAACCGGCCCGGCAGGTGGCCGCGTCTGAGACGGGTATGCGTAGCGACAGAACAGCGGCGCATCATACACCGACGACCGCTCCCGCTGCAACGGCAACCACGACCCCAACGACGGCTGCTGCCCAGGCCTCTGCCGCAGATACTGCGGCCCCTCACTCTGCACAACCCGGCACACCGAAACCGGCTGCACTCAAACTGGGTAGCATTACCAACACGTTTGGCAATCTCAGAAATAAAACACAAAAAAATTACGTCAAGGAGGAAGAGGTGACGGTGGCTACCACCGAGAATGCGCCATTCACCCAAGAGGACTTGGAGCGTGAATGGTATGCTATGTGTACGAGGATGCCTCAGTCCATGGTCGGACTGTCATCGCGCATGAAAAACATCTCACCCACCATCACCTCTTTCCCTCATATCGAGCTGGTCATCGACAGCCAATTTCTGCTCAATGAATTGGAACCTATCCGTGGTCGCATCCGCGCGACCATGGCCAAAGCGTTGCACAACAAAGACATCCAGTTTACACTGCGGTTGGCCAAAGCCGAAGAGACAAAAAAAATACTCTCCAAGCGTGAACTCTTTGAGAATTTACGCAAGGAGAACCCTGCTATCGAAAAACTCCGTGAACTGTTGGATTTGGAACTATCGTAATGATTAGGTGCAAGGTGCAGGGGGCAAGAGAATACTCAATTGATAGACGCAAATCCTAAGCATATCTCCTGCCCCCTGCTCCTTGCCCCCTGTTCCCTAAATGAGCGGCATCCCCAGCTGTTCGCATTCCGAGCGCATATCGTCGGGCCAGATGCTGGCTTGTATCTCGCCGATATGGGCTTTGTGCAACATCACCATACACAGACGGCTCTGTCCGATACCACCGCCGATGCTCAAAGGCAGACGCCCTTGCAGCAACTGCTGGTGGAAATAGAGTTGTTCGCGTTCTTCTTCCCCCTCCATCTTAAGCTGGCGGAGCAGTGATTCCTTGTCAACACGGATACCCATGGACGAGAGTTCCAAGGCACGTCCCAAAATGGGATACCAAATCAGGATATCGCCGTTCAGGCCCATCTTGCCGTCTTCTGCCACCGTCGACCAGTCGTCGTAGTCGGGTGCTCGTCCGTCATGCTTCTCCCCGTTCGACAACTGTCCGCCGATACCGATGATGAACACTGCGCCGTAAGCCTTGCAGATGGCGTCCTCGCGCTCTTTCGGCGTCTTGTTGGGATACATTTGCAGCAGGTCTTCGCTATGGATGAAATGTATCTTTTCGGGTAGGAAGGGCTTCAACTGTGGATAGGTCTCGCAAGCTAAATATTCCGTACGCAGGATAGCGGCATAGATACGCTCCACGATGTCGCGCAAGAAAGCCACTGTGCGCTGTTCCGGCCGTATCACCGCCTCCCAGTCCCACTGGTCCACGTAGAGCGAGTGGATGTTGTCGAGCTCCTCGTCGGCACGGATGGCGTTCATGTCGGTATAGACCCCGTAGCCGGGTTCTATCTCGTATTCCTTCAGGGTGAGCCGTTTCCATTTGGCCAGCGAATGAACCACCTCGGCCTTGGCGTCGCCCAGGTCTTTGATGGGGAAGGTCACAGCCCGTTCCACGCCATTTAAGTCATCGTTTATGCCCAAACCTTTGAGCACGAACAGTGGAGCCGTCACACGACGCAACCGCAGTTCGGTGGAGAGGTTTTGCTGGAAAAACTCTTTTATCAGTTTGATGCCCTGTTCAGTCTGCTTCATGTCAAGCAGCGCCGTGTATTCGACGGGATGAATCAAATTGCTCATATCTTCTGTTTTTCAAAAAATCGCTGCAAAGGTACAAATATTCCGCAAAATAGCAAGCATTTTTGCTAAAATTTATGCAAAAAGTAAGAAAATTATCCCGTTTCCTTACATTTTGAATGGTTGTGGGTGGTTTTTTCAACTCTTTTAGTTGATTTTTTGCAGGAAGAGATTTGGTGATTTCGGAAATATTTTTTAATTTTGCATCCGATTTTTGAAAATGGTCCCGTAGCTTAGCTGAATAGAGCGTCAGATTCCGGTTCTGAAGGTCTTGGGTTTGAATCCCAACGGGATCACGAAAGACAAAAAGTCCTGAGTGATGAAAGTTTGCTTTCAAATCACTCGGGGCTTTTTGGATCCTGTAGGATGGCTGGCGCCAGCCTACAGGGATATTCAATCACAACGGGATTACTCCGGGTAGTTTCCTTCGATGTAGGCTTTAATCAACGAGGCATGCGATAGAGCCGACCTGGGGTTGTTCACATCGGGATTAGTGTTGTAGTCGAGCAGCACCACGGTTTTGTTCTTCGAAATGATGCGCAGGGCAGCAACCAGTTCCTAAAGCTTGTTCTCCAACACCCACTTGTAACAGGGAAGGTAAATCAGCTTTCGGGCCTCAATGTAGCCCAAGAGTTCCTCACCGTTCACACCCTTGCGGTGCCCGAGGCATGGACCATACTTACGGGTTGTACGCTTCAGGTTCTTCATGTCGCGTTTCGAGAAGAATGACGTATCCACATCGGCATCCTCGAAAACCTTCAGACCCTGCCAGATACCCTCTACGGAAACGGCAATGTCGTCGGTAAACGGAACAGGAATGCCACCATTGGGATAGAAGGGGCTGAACTTAACGAACTCGTCCGTGGCCTTGCTCGTCACATCGATGATCATCGCATCAGGATACTTGGCCTTCAGCGATTCAAGCGATTTCCGCTTTGACTCGATTACAATCATAGGCTTCATTTTTGAATCTGAAACAAAGTTACCACTTTTCTCCGAATAAACACTAATTTTCATCATAAAACAACAATTAAAACACATTTTTACCCAACATCAGGCATTATATATTGCCAAAAAAAGGAAAAAAGTAATCATTTGTGTAAAAAATACGCAAAAAATTTTACGGGAACAATAAATTCTATGTACCTTTGCCGCGTAAATTTTACACAATAATTAAATAATTTAGGGTATGATAGTAGGAATTAAGGTGAGTGGTTTTGAGAAAGAGAATGTTGAGAAGTTGACTTTGAAGGAAGAAAAGAGTGGACTTCTGGGTGTTAGTCGCCTTATTTTTAATAAGGTTGTGGATGGTGAAAGGGAGAATGTGATGATAAGGTTGATGGGAAGGTTTAAGAGTTTGAGGTATGAGGATTTGGAGGAGGTTTATAATGATGGATGTTTGGTGTTATGGGATAAGATGATGGATAAGGAGTTTATGTTGAAGGAAAAGAGTATGGTTGGTTATCTGGTTAGGATTTGTAGGAATATCGGGATGCATTATTTGAGGAAGGTGAATGAGGATATTGAGAGTTTGGATAGGATAATGGAAAGAGGATATGAAGTGAGGGAGGATGATGAAAGCGAAATTGAGGAGTTCTTTGACGTGATGGATGAGAGGGGAAATGAGGATGAAAGATATGAGAAGTTGGATAGAATCTGGAGTAAGTTGAAGGAAGTGGATAGGATGATATTGGAGAGTTATTATGTGGATGGATGTAGAATGGAGGAGATTGCGAAGAGGATAGGATATAAGAATGGTAATAGTGTGAAGAGTAAGAAAAAGATAGTTTTGATGAAAATAATGGAGATGAGAGACGGGGCGGATTTTAAGGGTCTGCCCGCTGTTGCTTAAAAATCAAATGTGTTAAGTAAAGGCAATAACCACTTATTGCACGGACTCATAAGAACGGCAAAGGAGCAGCATCTATAGGGTGTTGCTCCTTTTTTATATCCTCATGTGATGGCGTTATAGACGAAAAATTTCGGGAGATGACTGATATTTGTTTTTTTTATATACCTTTGCACCGATTTTCTCTTCCCTCGAAGACGAGAAGAGGGGGAGCACTGTTTAAATATGATAATATGAAAAAAGCATTGTTTTTGTTGTCACTGCTTGTTAGCTGGACACTCCAGTCGGCAGCACAGGTTGAAGGAAAGCCGGTCAAGGTGAAGGGACAGGGTGTCTATTGTGGCGAAGTCGAGATGGACGTCACACAAGGAGCCGACGGCAAGTATTATCTTTACGATAGCAACCGCAAAATCTGTACGCTGATAGGCGCATCGCTCCCCTCGCTCGATGAATTGGCGGCTAATGGCACACTTCGCGACTACATCCATACGGAAGATAACGGACCAGCGGATGACGAGGAATATATCCAGGAAGTACTCGATGCCAATAAGGCTTTCGACGCCACCGGCTACCTGAAGGCTGGAGAGGTGGCAAATAGTACGTCCGAATTCTATGCTTATCAGTTGAAGAGCATCACCATTGAACAATTGACGAAAGACGGGCAAGACTGCATACCTACAGACGAATCGTCTTCCGTCATGCGTATAGCCCTCTATTACCGACAGACCAAATGGACTCCTTTCTTTGAGCAGATATTACCCGATGCAGAGGGGGCTCCCGTTGTTCTCGACGATGACGAGGTCAGTCAGGCGCGTGCCGCCATTCCTGTTGAGGGTGCCACGCTGGAAATAAACATCATGGATGAGGAGGGTGAAAAAATGCCCGTCTTATTCAAGGCCTTCTTCGTGCCCGATGCGAATGGTGTAACCCATATCGAAGCCGATGGCATAAAAGCAACCATTACGTACGAGAAAGGAGGGTCACCTTTGGTGGATGCCCATTGGGGAATGATGCAAGTTTACGATTTCTATAAGAATGTTCTGGGACGCGACAGTTACGATGATAAAGGGGCAACAATCTATAACATCATCTATTCCCCCGGCTATTCTTCCGGCAAAGACGGAATGGACTTAGATGACCCCATGCCGCGTTTCCTGTACAATATGGCTCAGTGCGGTGCAGAGGCAAGGAGCGATTGGTATCCTCCGGTGATGATTTATGGCATGGGAGGACAGATCCTCGATTATGAGATGGAGGGGGGGGCGGGACCTTACATGCGGGCATTTGTAGAACTGTCGATAATGTGTCATGAGTTCACTCATATTGTTACGAAAAACACCGCTCAACTGTCGAGTAGTTTAGTTTCTGAGGGCGGTGCCATCAACGAGTCTTTTTCTGATATCATGGCAATCAGTCTGATGAAGAACGACACTTACGGGGTCGGTTCACAGTCGCAATGGATTGTGGGAGGTCAGGGCCTGATAATTGGAAAGGACAACCTACGCAATCTTGAAAATCCGAAATTATCGGGAGATGTTCCCCAAGCCGACACCTATCATGGGGAGAACTGGGATAAACGTGACAAATACAAGATGATGGGCGTTCAGAATAAGTTCTATTATCTGCTCTGCGAAGGTGGTAAAGGGACTAACGATAACGGTGACAACTACGACTTGACTGGTATCGGCATCGACAAAGGGACGCAGATAGCCTATCTGACACTGACAAAATACTGTTCGTCAGAAACCGACTTCTCGACCATCGGCGAGTGTTGGCAACAAGCATCTGAGGAGTTGTACGGCAAAGGCAGCGCCGAGACACAAGCCGTCATCAGAGCATGGGCAGCCGTAGGCATCGGCAACGCCGACTACACCGGCATTGAGGAGATAAACGGATTGCCGACCGCACCAGCAGTTTATTACGACCTGCAAGGCCGTGTATTGCAAACTCCTCCTTCAAAGGGAATCTACATCAAGAAGTCCGGCAAAGGACACGCGCAAGTCAAGAAAGTCATCACACAATAATCATTTGTTCCCGGAACGTACCGACAGCACTATCCCGATAGCAGATTTGGAGTTCTCTTCTGAGGACTCCATTTTGATTTCTTTGAAATGTTTCTTATGCAACTTTGGTCTCCTGCTGCTCTGCCACCCTCTCCGCATATTTGACGGTCAATCGGCCACTTATCCTTGGCAATATATCGTCAACCCAGATAGATGGACGCCAACGGTCCCCATCCGCTGCCTGTGTCAATACGCGGAAGGGACGAAGATAATGTCGAGGCCTCCTACATCATCGAACTTTCTGATGACGAGGTATTTGATATCAATAAGGTACAATTGATTTGTCCTGTTGATAGACCTGACGAGTTATGGGAGTTATACAATTTTGTTGCAGACCATATTCTATATGATGAAAAAGAAATCAGCACCAATTTGTTAGACTATAGTGCCGATAATCCTGGCTTGGAGGATGAAATTAGCTATTTATGACAGTATATCATCTCAACTAAGTATATAATCGCTGCATAAACCAATCCCGCCGCATAGTGCCATCGAGGCACCGTGCGGCGGGATTATTGTATTTTCTATCTTAGACTGTATGAGGAAGATGTTCCTGCAGATGTCTGTAGTTGATGACTTTGACGTCGCTTGCGGTGTTTTCAAAATCTCCCGTATAGACAATGTATTTGTTTCTTATTGGTGTTTTAATCCATGTTGAGAGTTTGGAGAGAGAATCTTCAAACGACGTGTGGTAGGTCATCGACGACTTGACTTCGTATTTGCCATTTCTTATGCAGATTCGGAATTTGACTCCAAAATTACATAAAAAGATTGGGGCGTAAAAGTGCGTTAACTATGATTTGCACGTGTTTAACATCATTTAAGGGGGGGAACGAATTTTAGCAGAAAAGTTGCTATATTTGCTCTTTAAAAGCTTTGAAAGCACGAAACTGAAAACAATCTATAGAACCTCGCGATGTGGAGGCCAATCGCATTGAATTATGGCAAAATACGAAATCAAAGACGGAGTGGGAATCATTCCCGAAGGAACGACAGTGATTGAAGAATCTGCCTTCTATGGTTGCACTGGCCTGACGAGCATCGTCATCCCCGACTCGGTGGCGGAAATCGAAGATGGTGTCTTCAAGGGCTGCACGGGCCTGACGAGCATCTGTGTTCAAGGCAACAACTGCCGTCATCAATGCCAAGCTATCCTTGGAATCTTCAATCCGC
>CAMJFC010000046.1 GCA_946404865.1 uncultured Prevotellaceae bacterium | reverse complement strand
TGCGCTGATTGCGGGGGTAAGGACGGGCACCGTCCCGGGTGCAAGTGGTACGAAGAGGATGAGACGGAGGAGGAGTCATCACCACAGCCATCGACGCCCCAAAGGCCTCCAACGCCATCAACACCGAAGCCATCGACACCGACGCCATCGACCCATCTGAGCGACTATACACCACAGCAAGAGCACCACAACAACAACTGGCTTCAGGAGTATTATTCGATACCCGCCGAAAGACGTGAGATGCTTGAAGCCCACCTCGAAAACTTCTACGGCGACTATTCTGTGTACAGCGTGCCTGGCAAGGGCATGGGCATCTGGAAAAAATCAAGCGACGGAACCACCTGGCACTATCCCCCTCATTACGAGCGCGTGTGGATGCTGGACGGCTCTACTGCGGCCATGCAGTTGAAAACCACCAAGAAATGGGGCGTGGAGGATGTAGAATATAAAGAGACCATCATCGACTACGAATTCGATGAGGTGAAGTATTATCCCGAACTGTCGTCGCTGTTTCTCAACAAGCGCGACGAGTTTAACCGCAACCATTGGCGACTCTTCTCCGGTGACGGTGTATGGGAAACCCAAGACGGCTTCGATTTTGATTTCCAGGAGGTGATACTCAAAGACAGTCCATACCGTGCCTACTGCCAGTTGCAAGACGGCCGGTGGCTTATCCTCAACAACATAGACAAAATGTCAGAAGACCCAATGGCCCCGACCATCAGCCGCGTGGTCAACAGCGTGGAAGACCACAAGGTGTATCTTGACGGACATTATCAAGAGTGCCTGATCGTGTCGGAGCCCGACGACGACGGCAAGGTACGTTTCGGACTGATGACCACCGACGGCGAGTTGTTCAGCGACACCAATTACGACCGGATTGAAAAGATGGGGCCGTTCAGCAACTATGTCAAAGTGTGGAAAGACGGGAAGTGCGGTGTCTTGGAGTTGGTTTCTCGCCGTGATGACGACGGACAGACCTATTACGGTTTTTTTGAGACCATCGCTCCGGCCTACGACATGTTTAAGACCGAGCACTTGAGGTTGGCCAAAGACCCGAAGACCTACACCTATTGCATGGTAGGCAGTGACGACAGGTACGCGCTAACACTGGCCGACGTGGACAAGCCCGTGACACTGCCGACTATTTATTCTGCCGCCGAGGTGGAACAATTCGCCCCACGGTTATTCTCAGAAGGCAAGAAGACTGTACCCGTGAAAGAGGACGTCGATAACGACTATAAGGCATTCTGCGAGAACAGAGCCATCAATGTGCTGCAACGGCTTAACACGGCCACCGACAAAGAAGAGGCTGTCTATCAAGCGCATCAAGACTTAAAAGAAGGGACGTTGATGAAGGATTATCTCCACATGCAGCATGAGTTGCACCGCAAGGACTATCAACTCGGCAAATATGACCGCGCACAGCAAGCATACCCTGTGAAGACGGCTTGGGGCACCGTGATGCTGCCCGTGCCTGAGGCTGAGGCAGAGAGTGTGAAAAAAGCATGGAAGGCGTCGGTCCAAGACATGACCATCCAACCTTCGTTACAGTTAAACCCCGACACTTTCCGTCCCGTCGCCTACGGCATCACCGCCTTGATTGGAGGAAAAGTGTATAAATAAGGGGAGTTACCAGCCCCTACGGCATGGTCGATGTCTGCGACGCTACACGAATATGCATCAATTGTCCATCAATTATTCATCAATTATTCATCAATCATATTTATGATTCATTCCTGGGCATTCATGCCTATTCGTGTTACACCGTAGGCGAATAATCCGTATCATCCGTGAAATCCGCTGTCGTCTAATCCCCTCGGCCGACAATTCCTTGGTTCCTATGTTCCTTAGACATAGAATTGTGATATTCGTTGTTATTGTCTGCGACGCCACACGAATAAGCATCAATTGCCCATCAATTGTCCATCAATTATTCATCAAAAATATTTATGATTCATTCATGGGCATTCATGCCTATTCGTGTTACGCCGTAGGCGAATAATCCGTATCATCCGTGAAATCCGCTGTCGTCTAACCCCCTCGGCCGTAGGCCGACAATTCCTTGGTTCCTATGTTCCTTAGACATGGAATTGTGATATTCGTTGTTATTGTCTGCGACGCCACACGAATATGCATCAATTGTCCATCAATTATTCATCAATCATATTTATGATTCATTCCTGGGCATTCATGCCTATTCGTGTTACGCCGTAGGCGAATAATCCGTATCATCCGTGAAATCCGCTGTCGTCTAACCCCCTCGGCCATTAGGCCGACAATTCCTTGGTTCCTATGTTCCTTAGACATAGAATTTGCGATATTCGTTGTTATTGTCTGCGACGCTACACGAATACGCATCAATTGTCCATCAATTATTCATCAATCATATTTATGATTCATTCATGGGCATTCATGCCTATTTGTGTTACGCCGTAGGCGAATAATCCGTATCATGGATAATATAGGCGGCGTTTCGGAAGCGAAAATGAAAATTTTGGGATTTTCATTTTGCACTTCGCTCAACTTGCACTATCTTTGGATAATATAGGCTGCGTTTCGGAAGCGAAAATGAAAATTTTGGGATTTTCATTTTGCGCTTCGCTCAACTTGCACTATCTTTGTGCCATGAAAACTATAAGACCTTAAAACCTCAAAAAAAACATACCCCCAAAACCTCACGACCTCATATCCTCAAAACCTTAAAAAACCTCACAATAATGATTTACAAATACGACTTCCTTATCATCGGAGCAGGCGTGGCCGGCATGAGTTACGCACTGAAAGTGGCACGCGCCAAGAAAGGCACGGTGTGCCTCATCTGTAAAACCTCATTGGATGAAGCCAACACCTCGTTCGCTCAGGGCGGTGTGGCCTCAGTGACCAATCTGGCGGTAGATAACTTCGAGAAGCACATCGAGGACACAATGATTGCTGGCGACCAAGTGAGCGACCGCGCCGCCGTGGAACAGGTGGTACGCTGCGCTCCCGAGCAGATCAAAGAACTGGTGAACTGGGGCGTCAATTTCGACCGCAACGAAAAGGGCGAATTTGACCTTCACCGCGAAGGCGGCCACTCCGAGTTCCGCATCCTGCACCATGCCGATGACACAGGAGCCGAGATACAACGCGGGTTGATGGCCGCCGTGCGCGAATGTCCCGACATCATCGTCAAGGAGAACCATTTCGCCGTGGAAATCATCACACAGCACCACCTCGGAGCACGCGTCACGCGCCGCACACCTTATATCAACTGCTATGGCGCCTACGTGCTCAACCCCGAGACACAGAAAGTCGATACATACCTGAGCAAGGTGACACTGATGTGCACGGGCGGTTGCGGAGCCGTCTATCAAACCACCTCCAACCCCGTCATCGCCACCGGCGACGGCATCGCCATGGTCTATCGCGCCAAAGGCACGGTGGCCGACATGGAGTTTGTGCAGTTCCACCCCACGGTGCTCCACTCCCCCACCGAGACGCACCCCGCCTTCCTCATCACCGAGGCCATGCGCGGCTACGGCGGCATCCTGCGCCTGCCCAACGGCGAGTCGTTCATGGAGAAATACGACGAACGTCTGTCACTGGCACCACGCGACATCGTGGCGCGCGCCATCGATAAGGAGATGAAGATACACGGTCTGGACCATGTGTGTCTCGACGTGACTCATAAAGATGCGGAAGAGACGAAACACCACTTCCCCAACATCTACCACAAATGCAAGACGATGGGCATCGACATCACCACCGACTACATCCCCGTGCGCCCTGCTGCTCACTATATGTGCGGCGGCATCAAGGTGGATCTGAACGGTTGTTCAAGCATTGAGCGTCTCTATGCTATCGGCGAGTGCTCTTGCACCGGACTGCACGGCGGCAACCGTCTGGCATCGAACTCGCTCATCGAGGCGGTGGTGTATGCCGACAAGGCTGCCAAGCACTCCATCGATCATGTGGATCTGTACGACTTCAACGAAAAGGTGCCGGAGTGGAACGATGAGGGCACGATGTCGAACGAGGAGAAGGTGCTCATCACACAGAGTGTGAAAGAGGTGGGCGAAATCATGTCGAACTATGTGGGCATCGTTCGTTCCGACCTGCGTCTGAAACGCGCCTGGGACCGCTTAGACATGCTCTATGAAGAGACGGAGAATCTGTTTAAGCGTGTGAAGGCGAGCAAAGACATCTGCGAACTGCGCAATATGATCAATGTGGGCTATCTCATCACCCGCATGGCCATCGAGCGCAAGGAATGCCGTGGTTTGCACTACACCATCGACTATCCCGTACATGCGTACGATAAATAGTTTGACAATACCTCTTACCTCTTACCCCTCACCTCTTACCTCTTATAAGCCTTGCGGAGGTCTTCCTTCGTGATGCTTATTTTCCTGTTGACAGGACGGCCGGGGTCGGCTAAGGAATGAGAGAAGAGCCAGTCGTATGTCTCCTGCAAATAGAACATACGTGCCAGTGCACCGTGTGAAGAGCCGGCAAACCAGTCGTATCGGAGACGGCTGTCGTTGCCGGCGGCTTTCATGGCATTGACCACCTTCTTCGACTCGTTGACCGACACGGCACGGTCGGCGGTGCCATGGATAATCCACAGCGGTGCCTCGCCCATGCGGCTGTAGTCGCGCAGCGTGCTGCCGCCACAGAGTGCCATCGCCGCAGCCACCCGCTCGGGATAGGTGCCCACATAGTCGAGGGTGCCATATCCGCCCAGACTCATGCCGAGCACATAGATACGCTCAGGGTCGGCGGCACAGTTTTCCATCACCCAGTCGAGTATGTCGTTGAGTTTCTTCGGGTTCCACGGACCGCCCGGGTTCTGCGGTGCCACAATCAATGCCGGCACATTCAGTCCCTTCTCAACGGCATCGAGCGTACCATAGCGGAGCACGCGTTTCATATCGCGTCCGCAGAGCGAGCGCCCGTGCAAGAACAAGATCACAGGATAATAGGGTTCTTCGCCAAATTCCTCCGCCTCCCAGACGCGGTTGTAGTCCAAAGGCTTACACACCCAGAAAGGATAACCGCCCGGTATCTCACTCCGCAAAGTGGACATGTTTTTCGTTTGAGCCGACACGCTGCCCGTCCCGAAAACCAGTGCCGCAAGAGCAATGAAAAAACTAATAAACCAATGTTTCATGTTGCAAAAGTAACTCACCACGACCAATTGCCCAATTGTTTTTTGTTTTTTTATCTTTTATTGGAAAAACTAAATGATACGACAAATAGCGCATTGATTCCCACTGCACTACCTGTCAAGAAGGTTGGCGGCACCTCTACAAAAAAAAGAAACGAGTTTCGAAGATTTTGTCCGCTTAAGGACTAAATCGTGTTTTGTCATCGGTTTGAATAAATATCTCACGCTCGAAAATGAAAAAATATTTTCATTTTACTCGCATATTCGATATTTTGCACTACCTTTGCCACAAACTTTAACCTTAAACACTTACTTATGAACAACGACAAGAGAATCGTGGAGTGCGTCCCCAATTTCAGCGAGGGACGCGACATGAATGTCATCCGTCAAATCACTGATGCCGTAGAGAGCGTAGAAGGAGTGAAACTGCTCAACGTGGACCCGGGCGAGGCAACCAACCGCACCGTGGTGACCTTCGTGGGTTCACCCGAGGCCGTTTGCGAGGCTGCCTTCCGCGCCGTGGGCAAAGCCGGCGAACTCATCGACATGCGACGCCACCACGGGGCTCACCCCCGCATCGGTGCCACCGATGTGCTGCCGCTGATACCTGTGAGCGGCATCACGCTGGAGGAATGCGCCGCACTGGCCCGTCAACTGGCTGAGCGCATCGCCACAGTGCACCGCATCCCCTGCTATTGCTACGAGGCCGCCGCCTTCAAACCTGAGCGCAAAAACCTGGCCGTGTGCCGCGCCGGCGAGTATGAGGCGATTCCTGCCAAACTGGCCAACCCCGACAAGGCGCCCGACTTCGGCTGCCGCCCCTACGACGATGATGTGGCCCGCACGGGATGCACCGTGGTGGGCGCACGCGATTTCCTCATCGCCGTCAACTATAACCTGAACACCACCTCCACCCGCCGCGCCAATGCCATCGCCTTCGACGTACGCGAGAAAGGCCGTCCCAAACGCGAGGGCAACCCCATCACCGGCCAACCGATGAAGGATGCCGACGGCAAGACCATCATGATTCCCGGCACACTGAAAGGCACGAAAGCCATCGGATGGTACATCGATGAATACGGCATTGCACAAGTGTCGATGAACATCACCGACATCAACATCACTCCGTTGCACAAAGCCTTCGACGAGGTGTGCCGCTGTGCCCAAAACCGTGGCGTCCGCGTCACCGGCACCGAGATTGTCGGTCTGATACCCAAGCGCACACTCATCGAGGCGGGACGCTATTTCCTCGAGAAGCAACACCGCTCCACGGGCATCCCTGAAAAGGACATCATCGACATCGCCATCCACTCGATGGGACTCTCCGACCTGCGTCCCTTCAACCCCCGTGAGAAGGTCATCGAATTTCTGATGGAGGACGATAAGAAAAAAGCGGACCAACTGGTCAACCTGACGGTGAAGGGGTTCGCTGAGGAGACCTCGCGCGAGTCGCCCGCCCCCGGCGGCGGCACCATCTCTGCCTATATGGGTGCTTTAGGCGCCGCGCTTGGCACGATGGTGGCCAACCTGTCGAGTCACAAGGCTGGATGGGACGACCGTTGGGACGAGTTCAGCCAATATGCCGACCGTGGCCAGGCGCTGATGACGCGCCTGTTGGAACTGGTGGATGAAGACACGCAAGCTTTCAATCGCATCATGGCCGCCTTTGGCATGCCGAAGGTCACCGAGGCCGACAAAGCCGCGCGCACCGAAGCCATCCAGTCGGCCACTCTCTATGCCACGGAGGTGCCGCTGCAAACTATGAAAACCGCCTACGAGGTGTTCGACCTCTGCCGCGCCATGGCCGAGAAAGGCAATCCCAACAGTCTCAGCGACGCCGGTGTGGGAGCACTTACCGCCCGCGCCGCCGTGCTCGGTGCCGGCATGAATGTGAGAATCAATGCCGCCTCGCTCAAAGACCGCACCACAGCCGATCGTCTCATCGCCGAGGCCGACGCTCTCATGGCCCAAGCCAATGAAGCCGAGCGCAGCATCACCGAAGGAGTTTTTTCAAAATTAGTATAAGAGCCCTCTATCGTAAACGCAAACTACGCCCTCACCTCTGGGAGGGATAGGGAGTGGGCTTTTCACCTTAAACCTTAAATCCCATGACTAAAGAAGAATTTCAACAAGAGATACGGCTCGGCATCCCCGACACCTTGCCCGAGCCCAAAGCGTATGACCCAGACATCAACCATGCGCCCAAACGCAAGGACATCCTCAATGCCGAGGAGAAGAAATTAGCACTGCGCAATGCGCTGCGCTATTTCCCCAAACACCTGCACGCCCAACTGGCACCTGAGTTCGCTCAGGAACTGAAAGACTACGGGCGTATCTATATGTACCGCTACCGTCCGTCGTACGACATCTACGCCCGTCCCATCGATGAATACCCCGCCCGTTCGCGCCAGGCGGCCGCCATCATGCTGATGATACAGAACAACCTCGACCCGAAGGTGGCACAACACCCACACGAACTGATAATCTACGGCGGCAACGGCGCCATCTTCCAAAACTGGGCACAATACCGTCTGGTGATGAAATACCTGAGCGAGATGACCGACGAGCAGACGCTCGTGATGTATTCCGGCCATCCGCTGGGACTCTTCCCCTCGCACCGCAACGCACCGCGTGTGGTGGTGACCAACGGCATGGTGATTCCCAACTACTCCAAACCCGACGACTGGGAGCGCGACAACGCCCTCGGCGTGAGCCAATACGGCCAGATGACCGCCGGCTCATATATGTATATCGGTCCGCAAGGCATCGTACACGGCACCACCATCACCGTGATGAACGCCGGCAGAATGGTCGTCAAAAAAAGGCAAGAGGCATCCCTCAACCCTCAACCCTCCACCCTAAACCCTCAACCTTCCACCCTAAACCCTCAACCCTCCTCCCTCAACCCTCAACCTTCCACCCTAAACCCTCAACCCTCAACCCTAAACCCTCAACCCTCAACCCTCCTTTTCGTGTCATCCGGTCTGGGCGGCATGTCGGGCGCACAACCCAAGGCGGGTAATATCGCCGGCGTGGTGAGCGTGGTGGCAGAAATCAACCCTAAGGCTGCGGAGAAACGCTACGAGCAAGGCTGGGTCGATGAGTTGCACACCAACCTCGATGAACTGATACCCGCTGTCAAAAAGGCAAAAGCCGAGGGCCGTGTGGTGTCGATGGCCTACGTGGGCAACGTGGTTGACCTGTGGGAACGACTGGCCGATGAAGACATCCAAGTGGATTTGGGCAGCGACCAGACCTCGCTGCACAACCCCTGGGCAGGCGGCTACTATCCCGTGGGACTGACCTTGGAGGAGTCGAAACGTATGATGGCCGAAGAGCCCGAGCAGTTTAAGGAACAGGTGCGTGCCTCGCTGCGCCGTCAGGTGGCCGCCATCAACCGTCTCACCGCCCGTGGCATGTATTTCTTCGACTACGGCAACGCCTTCCTCTTGGAGTCGAGCCGTGCCGGCGCCGACATTCTGCGCGAAGACGGACGCTTCCGCTATCCGTCGTATGTGCAGGACATCATGGGACCGATGTTCTTCGACTACGGTTTCGGCCCCTTCCGTTGGGTGTGTACCTCTGGCGACCCGAAAGACCTGGCCGTGACCGACCGCCTCGCCGCCGAGGTGCTGGAAGAGATATTGAAGACCGCTCCCAAGAGCATACAAGGTCAGACCGCCGACAACCTGCATTGGATACGCGAGGCCGCCCGCAACCATTTGGTGGTGGGGTCGCAAGCCCGCATTCTCTATGCCGACGCCGAGGGTCGCACGAAGATAGCATTAGCCTTCAACGAGGCCATCCGTCGCGGCGAGTTGTCCGCCCCTGTGGTCTTAGGGCGCGACCATCACGATGTGTCGGGCACCGACTCCCCCTTCCGTGAGACGAGCAACATCTACGACGGTTCGCAGTTCTGTGCCGACATGGCCGTGCAGAATGTCATCGGCGACTCGTTCCGCGGTGCCACCTGGGTGAGTATCCACAACGGCGGCGGTGTAGGCTGGGGCGAGGTCATCAACGGCGGTTTCGGCATGGTCATCGACGGCAGCGACGATGCTGACCGTCATATCCGTGAGATGCTCTTCTGGGATGTGAACAACGGCATCGCCCGTCGTTCCTGGGCCCGCAACGAGGGCAGCATCGAAGCCATCCGCCGCGAGATGGAGCGCACCCCCGAACTGAAAGTCACCCTCCCCAACTTGGTGGAAGACGAGATTATCAACCGTTGGGGAAGCTAAAGAAGTTAAAGAAGTTAAGGAAGTTAAAGGAGTTAAGGACAATAGTCCATCAACTCAAAAAAACTAACATCATTTCACTATGACATATAGTTTTGAGAACATCATAGCATGGCAGAAAGCGCATTCCTTTGTTTTGCTTACCTATACGGTGACAAAACATTTTCCAGAAGATGAGAAATTTGGGTTGACATCCCAGTTTCGTCGTGCCGCCATTTCGATAGAAGCCAACATTGCTGAAGGGTATAAAAAGATAAGTAAGGCAGACAAACTGCGTTTCTTTAACATCGCTCAAGGGAGTCTTGAAGAGTGCCGTGACTATCATCTCCTGTCGCGTGATTTGGGCTATCTATATCCCGATGAATTTGAGCAACTTCACCAAAGCATAGAAGAAGCCAGTAAATTTCTCAATCTTTACTGCAAAGCCATCGTCAACAACATAGCAATGAAAGACGATGCGATTTAATAAGCTAATGTCTTTAACTTCTCACACTTCCCTTTAAAATTTCCCCAACAACAAAACTAATTTCTTTAACTTCTTTAACTTCCTTAACTTCTTTAACTTCCCAACCTCCCTTAACTTCTTTAACCTCCCAAACTTCCCCTTTAAGATTTCCCCAACAACAAAACTAATGTCTTTAACTTCTTTAACTTCCTTAACTTCTTTAACTTCCTAATTTCCTAACTTCCCCCTTAAAATCTTCCTTAACTTTTAACCTTCAAAAAAATGATCCACAAAATCAGTGCCGGGCATCTCACCCAGGATAAAATCGACGAGATTATCACAAAAGAGTATCAATTGGAGTTGGGCGACGACTCGCGCGAGCGCATCGTGCATTGCCGCGAGTATCTGGACCAGAAAATCGCCACGTCCGACGAACCCATCTACGGCGTGACCACCGGTTTCGGCTCCCTCTGCAAAATCAATATCGACCCCGACCAATTGGCACAGTTGCAAATCAACCTGATGATGTCGCACGCCTGCGGCACAGGCGACCGCGTGCCCAACGACATCGTGAAAATCATGATTCTGCTCAAGATACAGTCGCTCAGTTACGGCTATTCGGGATGCCAGCTTTGCACCGTAGAGCGGCTCATCGACTTCTTCAACCACGACATCTACCCCATCGTTTATCAGCAAGGCTCCGTGGGCGCTTCCGGCGACTTAGTGCCGCTGGCCCATCTCTGTCTGCCGCTCGTCGGTTTGGGCGAGGTGGAGTATCAGGGCGAGCGCATGAGCGGCGGCGAGATTCTGCGGCGCATGGGCTGGGAACCCATCCGACTGGCCTCGAAAGAGGGGTTGGCGCTGCTCAACGGCACGCAGAACATGAGTGCGCACGCCGTGTGGTCGCTCATCCAAGCCAAACGACTCACAGAGTGGGCCGATGTCATCGGTGCCATGTCGCTCGAGGCCTACGACGGTCGCATCGAGCCGTTCAACCTGGCCGTGCATCTGGTGCGCTCACACAACGGACAGATTGCCACCGCCGCCCGTTTCAATGAACTGCTGCGCGGCAGCGAGATGATTGCACAGCCCAAGGTGAATGTGCAAGACCCCTACTCTTTCCGTTGCATCCCACAGGTTCACGGCGCGGTGAAAGACACCCTGTCGTATGTGAAATCGGTGGTCGATATCGAAATCAACGCCACGACCGACAATCCCACCGTCTGTCCCGATGAAGACCTCATCATCTCGGCCGGCAACTTCCACGGCGAGCCCATCGCCCTGCCCATGGACTTCCTCGCCATCGCCATGAACGAGTTGGGCAGCATCTCCGAGCGTCGCCAATACAAACTGGTGTCGGGCACCCGTGGCCTGCCCTCGTTCCTCGTGGCCAACCCCGGCGTGAACAGCGGATTCATGATTCCGCAATACACCTCGGCCTCCATCGTCAGCCAGAGCAAGACCCTCTGCATGCCGTCATCGGCCGACAGCATCCCCACCTCGCAAGGTCAGGAAGACCATGTGAGCATGGGAGCCAACGCCGGCACCAAACTGATGCGCATCGTGGAGAACACCGAGCGTGTGCTGGCCATCGAACTGTTCACCGCCGCCCAAGCCTTAGAGTTCCGTCGTCCGCTGAAGTCGTCACCCTTCATCGAGCGAGTATTTGAGGCTTTCCGCCGCGTCGTGCCCTTCATCGACCACGACCAGGTGATGTATCCCTACATCGCCCGTTCGGTCGAGTTCCTCCAGCAGTACGTGGATGAGTTTGAACGTTGAACGTTGTTCTTTAAGTTTGTTTAACCATTCTATTAACAAAAAAAACACAAACAACGTTGCGATTCAAAAAAAAAGTGTAATTTTGTCCTTGATTTCGTGTAGAAAACCATATACGCATAACCTTGATTACGTGTAATTAACTAAAACGTTCAACTTTGATTTCGTAATGAAAAGAAAGATTTACGACCAATTACTTCTGTGGAAGAACAAGCGTAAAGGCAAGTCGGCCATGATGATAGAAGGTGCTCGTCGTGTAGGCAAGAGCTATATTGCAAAAGAGTTTGCACAAAGAGAATACAAAAGCTATATCTTGATAGATTTCTTCAAGGTCGGCGACGACATCAAAGACCTCTTCAAGAATTACAAGGACAATCTTGACATGCTCTTCACCTATCTGAGCACCTATTTTTCCACAAAACTGTATACTCGCGAATCCATCATCGTGTTCGATGAAATCGAGTTTTGTCCGGCTGCCCGTGCTGCCGTCAAATATTTGGTGGAAGATGGACGGTATGACTATCTGGAAACAGGATCCTTGCTGGGAATGAAGATGAGTACGAAAAAGAAACGGAGGAAGGGAGAGAAGAAAGAGGACTATCTTGTACCCTCGGAGGAAGAAAGCATTGTAATGCATCCCATGGATTTCGAGGAATTCCTTTGGGCGATGAGCGAAGAGTCTTTGATGGACTTTGTCCGGATGAAATTCACAGCCAAAGAACCTGTAGGCCAATCCATGCACCGCAAAATCATGGATTATTTCCGTCTTTATATGATTATCGGCGGTATGCCACAAGCCATTCTGGAATACTTAGACAACCGCTCGTTCGAGGATGTAGACAGAATGAAGCGCCAAATTCTCAACCTCTACAACAACTGTATCGACCAATATGCCGGCGTTCACACGCCCAAGGTGAAAGCCATCTACGAAGCCATCCCCGGTCAGCTTCAACTCCACGAGCATAAGTTTCAACTGTCGGACCTAAACAAGGATGCCCGTTTCCGCGACTACGATAGTTCTTTCTATTGGTTGCGTGATGCAAATTTGGTGAACTTGGCTTTTAACACTACCGAACCCAGCATCGGATTGGGTCTCAAACAACGAAACAACTCACTGAAATGCTACATGAATGACACGGGTCTGATGATCAGTCATGCCTTTGACGAACGAGGAATTATCTCCGAACAACTATATCAAAAAATCCTTAAAGACAAGTTGGAAATCAATGCAGGTATGCTGATGGAGAGCATCGTGGCCCAGATGCTCGTGGCTAATGGTTGCAAACTGTTTTTCTATTCCAATCCTTCCCGTGAGAACAAAGAGGACCGAATGGAAATAGATTTCCTTATTGCAAAAAGCAAGATAACAAGCCGTCATAATATTTCTCCCATCGAGGTGAAGTCATCAACCGGATTCACTACCATTTCGTTAGAGAAATGCATCAAGAAATACACGACGCATCTTGCGCAAGCTTATATCGTTCATACTGGTGACGTAAAAGAGGACGGAGACTATCTCTACATACCACTATACATGGTACCTTGCTTGTAATATTGACTCCGGCATAGGTTGTTCCATGCCGGAGTCAAACAACGGGCCGTTAGGCCGCGACCTATTCGTATTCGTATTCATCGGCCGAGGCCGACCATTAGGTTAATTCGGTCAATAACAACACCCCAACCACTATTGTCCAAACTCCCAAACTCCTACTCCACCAAACTCCTCCCCCTAATTACTATTGTCTTCACTCCTCCACTCCTCCACTCCTTCACTCCTAAAAAACTATTGTCCAAACTCCCCCCCATGTCCACCCTCATCAAAAACATCGGCATCCTCGGCGGCATCCTGCCAAAAGGCAAGACACGCCTCGCCGGCACGCAGATGGCACACTTCGAAACCATCCACGATGCTTATCTGCTCACCTACGAAGGTTCCATCATCGACTTCGGTCCCATGCGCGACGACACCGGCACCGAGGCACAGAATTACCGTGCTTCGCTCCGCAACGACAACATACAGAAGATCGACGCACAGGGCGGCGCAGTTTTGCCCCGTTGGTGCGATGCCCACACCCACATCGTCTATGCCGGCAGTCGTGAGGGGGAGTTTACCGACAAAATCCGCGGTCTCTCCTACGCCGAGATAGCGGCACGTGGCGGCGGCATCCTCAACTCCGCCGACCTCTTGCATGCCACGAGCGAAGAAGCGCTCTACACCCAGGCCATGCGCCGCCTTGACGACATGCGCCGCAGCGGCACGGGGTGCGTGGAGATCAAGAGCGGTTACGGACTGACCACTGACGACGAGTTGAAGATGCTGCGCGTCATCCGCGAGATGAAACGCAACACCGATGTGACGATTATGTCCACCTTCCTCGGCGCACATGCCGTGGGCAGAGCTTACACCGGCCGACAGTCGGAATATGTCGATTTAGTGGTCAACGAGATGATTCCCGCCGTGGGACGCGAGGGTTTGGCCGACTTCATCGACGTGTTTTGCGACCGTGGCTTCTTCACCCCCGACGAGACACGCCGCATCCTCCGCGCCGGTGCCGAATGGGGCATGCGCCCGAAGATACATGCCTGCGAGTTGGCCGACTCAGGCGGCGTGAAAGTGGGAGTGGAGATGAACGCCCTGTCGGTCGATCATTTAGAGAGCATGGCCGACGATGACATCGACCTCCTGCGCACCTCTCAGACCATCCCCACAGCGTTGCCCGGCACCTCGTTCTTCCTCAATATGCCTTACGCCCCGGCACGTAAGATGATTGACCGCGGATTGGCCGTGGCGGTCGCCTCCGATTCCAACCCCGGTTCCACCCCCTCAGGCGACATGAAGTTCGTCACCTCATTAGCGTGCATCAAACTGCGTCTGCAACCCGCCGAGGCCCTCAATGCCGCCACCATCAACGGCGCTGCCGCCATGGGTTTGAGCCACGACTACGGCAGCATCACCGTTGGCAAGCGAGCCAGTCTGTTCATCACCCGTCCCATCCCCTCCATCGACTATATCCCGTACGCCTACACCGAGCCCCTCATCGTCTCGTCCTTAAACCTCGAATAACTGACTCCCCTTTAAAAAGCCCAGTGGTTGCAACAAGGGCGTCAGCCAGCTCCCCGCCCCTGTAAGGGGAGGGGTAGAGGCGAAGCCTCGGGGTGGGGTCAATAAGTGCCGGCCTTCTTCATCTCCCCCCAAGGGAGTCAGCTCGACTCTATCCGATACCGTTTATTTTTTCTCCATGTATATTACTTTTGTCAAAACGGACGAAAGTATCAGACATGGCATCAATCAAGGTAAAATTCAGACCCTCCGCGGTGGAAGGCAAAGAGGGCAGCATTTATATTCAAGTCATCCACAACAGAGTGGTCAGGCAGTTGGGCACAAATTACAAAGTGTTCCCCGACGAGTGGGATGAACGCACTGGAACCATCATCGTCGACGGCAACCGCTCGGCTCTACTCAGCAGCATCAAGGAACGGTATCACTGGGACATCGCGCGTTTAAAGAAGATTGCCAGGGAATATGACTTAGAGCAACGACGATATACTGCCGATGAACTGATAGCCGCTTTTCAACACCTGTCGGAAGAGACCTCACTGTTCTCATTCATGCACCATACCATCGCTCATCTCAAGCAATTAGGCCGAGAACGCACTTCCGAGACTTACACAGCCACGCTCCGCAGTTTCTCGTCATTCCGTGACGGTCAGGACGTACCACTCGATGGCATCACGTCCGACTTGATGCAACTCTATGAAGCTTACTTGAAAGCCCGGGGAGTCCGCATGAACAGCATATCGTTTTATATGCGTATCATGCGTGCCGTGTACAACCGCGCAGTCGAGAAAGGGCTGACCCAACAGAACCACCCCTTCCGTCATGTCTATACCGGTGTGGATAAGACCGTCAAGCGAGCCATCCCCATCAAGACCGTCAAAGCCTTGAAGAACATGGACCTCTCCATGCGTCCTTCGTTGGATTTTGCCCGCGACATGTTCATGTTCAGTTTTTACACCAGAGGCATGTCCTTCGTCGATATGGCCTATCTCAGGAAGACCGACCTGCAGAACGGCATCCTCACCTACCGCCGACGCAAGACAGGACAGCAGCTCACCATCAAGTGGGAGCCGTGTATGGCAGAGATAGTCGCTAAATACCCGGAAAATCAAACAGACTTTCTTCTCCCTATCATCAAAGAGCAAGGCAACGGACGGAACAGCGAGAGCCATCAAGCTTGCTTGAATGGCCGAGTCGTGACGGACGAAGGCAAAGCCAATGAGCGCCGTCAATACGACAGCGCCTTGCATCTGGTCAATTACCGGTTGAAAGACCTTTCCACGCTGTTGAAGCTTCAGCGACCGCTGAGCATGTATGTTGCCCGCCACTCATGGGCAAGTGCCGCCAAGGCAAAGAACGTCCCCCTGTCGGTTATCAGCGAAGGAATGGGTCACGATTCAGAGGCCACCACCCAAATCTACCTCGCCTCATTGGAGACATCGGTAGTTGATAAAGCCAATAAGATGATTTTGGGCCTATTATAAACCGTTTGCCGGCTCTGCCATTGAGCACAGCCCACCACGTAGGGACACGGCGTGCCGCGTCCGCAAACTACAAACACTAACAATCATCAAACATTTAGGGACACGGCGCACCGTGTCCCTAAATGTTTATATCCCACCATGGCTGAAAATTGTATCAGAATCATTGTTGAGCAATTGTCTCAATCTCTTTCTAAGAGACGGATATTTGGGTACAAAGATAACAAAACTTATCAAAAAAGCCATATTTGAGGGAGAAAAAATAATGAGTTGAAATGGATTTTTCTCTCTTTGTTGTATCAATGTTTTGTTAATCAACAAAAAAGCAATTGATTATTAGGTGTTTATTCTATTCTTCATCTCTTAGAAAGAGATGAATAGATATTACTCTACAAAAGACCACCACGCCATCAGGCAAAAGACCTATACCCCCCCTTCGTAGTGTAACAAAGGCTTGGTCGCCTGTAGAGACACTTCGTTGGGAGCTTCTATAAAAAATGGATCTACCTAAACAGTTCGACAATATCACGCAAAGAATCATCGACGACTTGAAAACCACTCTTAAACAGGGGTCAAAAGTCTCTATGGCTGCTGCCAGTTTCTCTATCTACGCTTTTGAGGCACTACAGAAGGAACTGAAGAAAGTGGACGAACTGCGGTTTATCTTTACCTCTCCCACCTTCAACAAGGAGCGGGCGAAGAAACAGAAGAGAGAGTTTTATATACCAAAACTCAACCGTGAACGTACGCTTTATGGTTCCGACTTCGAAATCAAGCTGCGAAACAACCTTACACAAAGAGCTATTGCTAAAGAATGTGCTGAATGGATTCGTCAGAAGGTACGTTTCAAGACGAATGTCTCAAACATGATGATGCCGGGGTTCCTGAATGTTCAGAATGAAGATGGTCTAAATACTTACATGCCGTTCAATGAATTCACGACAACAGAATTAGGCTGTGAACGAGGCAATAACATTTTCCAACTCATTCAGCGTATGCCTTCGCCCATGTCAGATGCGTACCTCAAAAACTTCAATGACTTCTGGCAAGACAAGGAAAACTTTGCAGACGTAACGGAATCCATTATTGAAAACATAGAAAATGTGTATAAGGAGAATGCGCCTGACTTCATCTATTTCGTCACGCTATACAACATTTTCAATGAGTTCTTGGAGGACATCAGCGAAGACGTGCTGCCGAACGAAGCCACGGGTTTCAAGTCGTCGCAGATATGGAACAAGCTCTACAACTTCCAGAAGGATGCAGCACTGGCCATTATCAACAAACTGGAGACATACAATGGCTGCATCCTTGCGGACAGCGTAGGTCTCGGTAAGACATTTACCGCCCTTTCGGTCATCAAGTATTACGAGAACCGCAATAAGTCGGTGCTCGTACTTTGCCCGAAGAAGTTGTACGACAACTGGAATACCTACAAGAGCAACTACAAGAATAATCCTTTGGAGAAAGACCGTCTGCGTTATGATGTGCTCTTCCACACCGACCTCAGCCGTGAGCAGGGCAAGAGCAATGGCCTTGACCTCGCACTGCTGAACTGGGGTAATTATGATCTCATCGTTATTGACGAGAGCCATAACTTCCGCAATGGTGGCAAGGTGACAACAGACGAGGACGACGAGAATCCACGCGAAAACCGTTACCTTCGTCTGATGAACAA
Source organism: uncultured Prevotellaceae bacterium (assembly GCA_946404865.1). Classification (GTDB taxonomy): domain Bacteria; phylum Bacteroidota; class Bacteroidia; order Bacteroidales; family Bacteroidaceae; genus Prevotella. The sequence continues at coordinate 6,869 of CAMJFC010000046.1, read as the reverse complement.
GGTGATACGTGCTGGTGTGCGTACAAAAGTGCTGATGCTGTCTGCCACGCCTGTAAACAACCGTTTTAATGACTTGAAGAACCAACTCCAGTTAGCATACGAAGGTAGGCAGGAGCTTATCAATGACAAACTGGACGTTGATCGCCCGATAGAAGACATTTTCCGTTCTGCACAGGCACAGTATAACCAGTGGACACGCATCAACGACCCAAAGGAACGTACCACAGAGAGACTGTTGGAAATGTTGTCGTTTGATTTCTTTCAAGTGCTTGATGCTGTCACCATCGCACGCTCCCGTAAGCATATTGAGAAATACTACGACACGGCAGACATCGGCAAATTCCCGACACGTCTGCGCCCCATATCCAAACGTCCCAAGTTGACTGACCTCAACGAGGCAATCACTTATAAGGAAATATCAGGATCACTTGACGACCTGAATTTAGGCATATATGCGCCCTCAGACTACATCCTTCCATCGAAGCGTGACAAATATGAAATCGACCGCGACGGAGAAGGCTCGTATCTCGGCATGTCAGGACGCGAGAAGGGCTTGAAGAAACTCATGGCTATCAACCTGCTCAAACGTCTGGAGTCATCTGTAAACTCTTTCCGTCTGACTGTGAATCGCATGAAATCGCAGATTGATGACACTATCAAGGCGATTGACCTCTTCATGGAGAATCGCCAGAATGCTATTCTTGATGTTCAGACGATGGAGTCTATGCTTGACGGCGACGACAGCGAAAACGACTTCCTTGTCGGTGGAAAGAAAACAAAGGTGTCTCTTGCCGACATGGACTGCCGTTCATGGCGACGCGATTTGAAAGCAGATCAGGAGATTTTAGGGCTACTGCTCGTAATGCTGAAAGACATTACGCCTGAGCATGACAGCAAACTACAGATGCTTATAGATAATCTCCGTGAGAAGTTTGCCCATCCCATCAATGGCGAGAACAAAAAGGTACTTGTATTCACGGCATTCTCCGACACTGCGGAATATCTATACAACAACCTCGCACCTGCTATTGCTGAGAAAGCGCATCTGCATACAGGGCTTGTAACTGGCGATGGCAGCAAATCGACCGTCAAAGGCATCAAGGCAGATTTCAATAATGTGCTGACTTTGTTCTCGCCTGTATCTAAAGAGGCGGAAAAGCTGTTACCGCACATTCATGAGCAGATTGACGTGCTGATAGCAACGGACTGTATATCTGAAGGACAGAATCTTCAGGATTGTGACTACCTGATAAACTATGATATTCACTGGAACCCAGTTCGTATCATACAGCGTTTCGGACGTGTGGACCGTATCGGCTCAAGAAATGACGTTATTCAGCTCGTCAACTATTGGCCCGATATTGAACTTGATGACTACCTTCGCCTGAAAGGTCGTGTGGAAGCACGTATGGCAGGTATGGACATCACTGGCGCAGGTAGCGGAAACGTGCTTCTTTCTAATGAGGAACAGGCAGATCTTGACTACCGTAAGCAGCAGCTGGAACGCTTGCAGGAGGAAGTGGTGGACATCGAGGACATGGACACAGGTATCAATATCATGGACTTGGGCTTGAATGATTTCCGGCTCGACCTGCTCGCCTACATGAAAGACAACCCTGATATCGAGCATACTCCATACGGCATGAGTGCTGTCGTGCCAGCTACAGATGTTGCAAAGCCTGGTGTTATCTTCATTCTGAAGAACAGGAACAATGCGGTGAACATCAACCACCAAAACCTGCTGCATCCTTTCTACATGGTGTATCTGTCTGATGAAGGAGAAACCATCATCAACCATCTTTCCCCCAAGCGATTGCTTGACATCATGCGTCTTACCTGCAAAGGTAGGACTGAGCCAATTCTTGACCTTTGCCATGTTTTCAATAAAGAAACGAAAGATGGTAAGCAGATGCAACACTATAGCGAACTGCTCCAAAAGGCAGTTGCTACTATCGTTGAGAAGAAAGAGGAAAGCGACCTCGAAAGCCTGTTCTCCTTTGGCGAAACAACGGCTCTCGTGGGTGACATCGCTGGACTGGATGACTTTGAACTGATTTGTTTCCTTGTCATAAAGGAAGGAGGTGCACGTGGATAACATTCTGAATTATCCACAGAGTACCGTCGTCAATCGCGTAGTGCCGAAGACGATGTTCTACAAATTCATGGAGGTGAACCCTCGCATGAAGGCACACTTCGTAAACGATGTGGTGAACATCACTTGGCTCTACAAACTATCGGCTGGCACACTGAATGTCATGGACACTGACAACCTCAAAGAGATTGAGGTGTTCGTGGCACAGCTCAAACAGCTGGACTGCCCACCTGACTTGTTTTCGTTCATTGACGCGAACATGCCGCATCACATCGTTTTCATTCTGATGCATGAGAACAACGCCATGCTGCTTGTAAACTATAAGGACTGGGCAGATCAGACACACACACGCTTCAAGATTACACAGACGTTCTCTTCGCCTTGGGTAGCCATTAACGAACTGTCCCTTGCTGTGCAGGGGCAGTCGCTGCCGAGAATCTATGACAACTTCGTGGCACAGATAAGCGGGATTGGCGAGCATAAGGCTGGCACAATGGCTGAGATTGTCACGCTTAAACAGGTTATCGCAAAAGCGGAAACGGAGCTGCTTGCCATGCAGAAGAAAATGCGTCGGGAGCCACAGCTTGACGTTCAGATTCAGATGAATAAGCAGGTGAAAGCGAAGCGCACGGAATTGGAAGAACTCAAAAAGAATCTGGAGGAGTTGAAATGATAGCATGTATTTTACAAACATTATCAGTGAATGAATTATTCACGGCTATATCTGCTCTTGCTACTGCCGTTATGGCATACCTGACATATCGCTCCATTAGAAATGGCAAAGAGCAAATAGAGGAAATGAAGGAACAATGGGAAAAAGAGAATCGCCCATATTTGGAATTATTTCCTGTGGCTCCTCCATTTACTCACAAAGATGGTTCTCTTGCTATAGAAATAAAGAACATTGGAAAAAGGACAGCAAAAGATGTTTCTATTGAAATAGAAGAATCATTCGTGCAAGGTTTTAATAATGAGAAAGTCAAGGAGCAGATACAATCTATTTGCTCTCATAGATACAGAATTCTTCCTGCTGAAAGCAAAATTCTTACGATTTGTTCACTTAAAACGACTCCAGATGGAGAAGTTCTTTTGGGAATTCGCGTTCCCCAAAGTGATCTTATTTCTATAAGAAAATATTTGTCTAATTTCAAATTCAAAGTAAAATGTTCTTATGAAAACTTTTCGTTTGAACAGATTCTTTCAAGTAACGAACTTGCATATCAAAAGATTGACTATTTGGGTTTCCTTGAAGATATGGAATACGACTTAGCAGGTATTAGAAGTGAACTTCAACGAATGGATTAAAGATATATTATTATGATACATTTAGACAAACAAACGCCAAACGGCGCACAGCTCAATCTTGATGCACTCTACCAAATTGCTCCTTCATGCTTCACAGAAACGAAGGGTGAAGACGGTGAAGTGCGACACGTTGTTGATTTCAAAAAACTCCGTCTGCTTTTAGGAGACCAAACAGTGGAGGACGCTCCCGAAGTATACGATTTCACCTGGGTAGGCAAACGTGCTGCATTACAGGAGGCCGCTGCACCAATTCGCAAAACACTCCGTCCTTACAAAGAAGAGTCTGTAGATTGGGACACCACGCAGAACCTCTATATCGAGGGAGACAACCTCGAAGTTCTGAAGCTGCTCCAAAACTCATATATGGGCAAGGTCAAGATGATTTATATTGACCCACCATATAACACAGGTAATGATTTCGTGTATCATGATGATTTTGCAATGAGTTCAGAAGAATATGATGATTCAAGTAGTGATGAAGAAGGTAATCGCTATTGGAGAAACACAGATAGTAATGGACGATTCCATTCTGATTGGTGTTCAATGATATTTTCACGGCTTATGATTTCACGTTCACTTCTTACAGAGGATGGAGTTATTTTTATTTCAATAGATGATTGTGAACAGCGGAACATGAGAAACATCTGTGACGAAGTGTTTGGAGAATCAAATTTTGTCACACAAATAATTTGGCAAAAAATACATAGTATAAAAAATGACGCAAGATATTTTTCTGAAAATCATGAGTATGCGTTGATTTATGCAAAAAATAAAGATAATTATAAAGTAGAATTATTACCACGTACAGAAGAAATGAACCAACGCTATAGGAATCCAGATAATGATCCAAGGGGTCCTTGGCAATCAGGGGATTTAGTGGCTAGTGGAGAAAGAAGCAATGGACACTTTATTATCACAAGTCCAAAAACGGGTAAAGAATTTGATGTCCCACAAGGAAAACATTGGGTTTATTCTGAACAAAATTTGAAATCATTAGTTGCAGATAATCAAATTTGGTTTGGTGAAAATGGTAATTCTTTTCCTCGGAAAAAAAGGTTTCTTTCTGATGTTCAAGATGGTAGAACAGCATCTACCATTTGGCTTAGTGAAGAAGTAGGACATAATCAAACAGCCACAAGGGAAGTTAAGCAGTTATTTGACGACAACAAATACTTTGATTTCCCTAAGCCTGTTTCTTATATCAAACAAATGCTTCGTGTCTCAACAAATGGGGACGCTATCATACTTGACTTTTTCTCAGGTTCTGCAACAACAGCACATGCTGTAATGCAACTAAATAGTGAAGATTCTGGAAACAGGAAATTTATAATGATACAACTCCCAGAAGAAACAGAAGAAGAAAGTGAAGCTTACTTGGCTGGATATAAAAATATCTGCGAAATTGGGAAGGAGCGTATTCGGCGTGCAGGTAAGAAAATCAAAGAGGAAAGTCCTCTGACCACCCAAGACCTTGACATCGGCTTCCGTGTATTTAAGTGTGAAGAAAGTAATTATAAGGAGGTTGCTTTTGCACCGAAAGAATACACTCAGGATATGCTTGCAGGACTGCTTGACAATATCAAAGAAGACCGTAACGACCTTGACTTGCTCTTTGATTGTATGCTTCGTTGGGGTGTGGAGCTTTCTCTGCCTCTTGAATCAACAAAAGTGGATGGCTGCACCATTCATAATGTAAATGAGGGCGACCTTGTAGGTTGCTTTGAGGGCGTAGTCACAGAGGCTGTCATTGACGCTATCGCTGCAATGGAACCAGTCCGTGTAGTATTCCGTGACAGTAGCTTTACAGAGGCTGCCAACAAAATGAATCTCTTTGAACTGTTCAAGCAGAAGTGCAGTTGGACAGATGAAGAGGTAAAGAAGAATGTTCGTGTCATCTAATAAAGTACCGCAATGGCTAAGAGTTTAACAATCAAATTCAAAAACCAGCAGTTCCAGACGGATGCTGCCCGTGCGGTGACAGATGTGTTCCGAGGACAACGCAACCAGGCAATGGTTGAGTTTACTCAGGACATGGGTACGGACAGTGGTGGCTTCTTCGACGTGGTGGGCTTCCGCAACCAACCGCTGACCGTTCCTGCTGACGCATTGCTGGAAAATATAAGGGCTATTCAGATGGCTGCACAACTGAAGCCTTCAGAAACGATTGATGTAAAAGACCTGCGCCTGACCATTGAAATGGAAACGGGTACAGGTAAGACATATACCTATATCAAGACGATGTTTGAACTGAATAAGCTCTATGGGTGGAGCAAGTTCATCATCGTTGTGCCGAGTGTAGCTATCCGTGAAGGTGTGAAGCGCAGCTTCGAGATCATGAGCGAACACTTCGCGGCGGAATATGGAAAGCGTATTCAGTCGTTTATCTATGACAGCAAGCAACTGACAAAGATAGACCAGTTCGCAAGCGACTCCGGACTGCATGTAATGATTATCAACACACAGGCTTTCGCGGCTCGTGGTGAGGATGCAAGGCGCATCTACATGAAACTGGACTCGTTCCGCTCCCGTAAGCCTATCGACGTGATTGCTGCTACGCGTCCCATCTTGATTATTGATGAGCCGCAATCAGTTCTCGGAGCAGACCGCAATAACGCCACTCGTGAGAAGCTGAAGGAATTTAAGTCACTGTTTACGCTTCTCTATAGTGCTACGCATCGTGCAGGAGATATTGTGAATATGGTGTATCGCCTTGATGCAATGGATGCCTACAACAAGAAACTGGTGAAAAAAATCTTCGTAAAAGGTGTGGAGCAGAAAGGTAGTACCGCCACAAATGGCTATCTCTGCCTGGAGGCAATCGAGCTTTCTTCAGGCAATCCTCGCGCCCGTATTCGCTATGAGCAGAAAACGAAGTCGGGTATCAGACAGGTTGTGAAGTCTGTTGATGAGAAGTTCGACATTTACGCCAACTCTGGGGAGTTAGAAGAATATCGCAACGGCTACCGCATCGAGCGCATCGATGGCTTCCGTCGTGTAATACGCCTGCTGAATGGGCAGGAACTGGCTGAGAACGACATGGTAGGTTCTGTGAACACTGCCTTGGTGCGTCGTACTCAGATACGCGAAACAATCCTTTCGCATATTGAAAAGGAACGTCAGCTTTTCAAACGTGGCATCAAGTGCCTCTCGCTGTTCTTCATTGACCATGTGGATAACTACCGTATCTACAATGCTGGTGGCGGAACATCGAAAGGTGAGTTTGCTCAAATCTTCGAAGAAGAATATGATAACATCGTGGGCAGTCTGCAACTGGAGTTTGCTGATGACCCCGAATATATAGCCTACCTCAAACGCTTCACGCCTGAACAGGTGCATAATGGCTACTTCTCAAAAGATAAGAAAGGCCACTACGTTCAGCCAAAGGCAAAAGAGCTTCGCGAAGGTAGTAATGACGCTGAAGCATACGACCTGATTATGCGCGACAAGGAACGACTGCTTTCTTTCGAGGAGC
>CAMJFC010000045.1 GCA_946404865.1 uncultured Prevotellaceae bacterium | reverse complement strand
GTCGACGGTGGCGAGGATGCCCTGCACCTGTCCAAGGGCGAACATACGTCCGAGGAAGGAGTAACCGGCATTATAGCCTTTTGTCTCGTCGCCGAGCATGGTCATGCCGTGGTCCACGCGCATCGGCAGTTGGGGATTCTCACGCTCAAAGATACGTGCCAGTTCGATGATGTCAGCCCGTCCGCCGAGGTGCGAAGCCTCAGTGAAGTCGCCGTTGGGGAAGATGTGGCACGAGCGCAGGTGCACGAAGTGTGTGCGTGGTGCGAATTTCTTGGCCAGTTCCACCACATTATTATATGCTCCTGCCGACAGCGACCCAGCGCAGAAAGTGAGGCCGTTGTGTTTGTTGGGCACAGCATCGAGGAACCACTGAATATCCTCCTCCGTCCGCACGATGCGGGGCAGTCCGAGAATCTCGATGGGCGGGTCGTCGGGGTGTACGCACATGTTCATGCCGTATTCCTCGCACGTAGGCATGATAGCCTCGAGGAAATACTTCATGTTGGCCCGCAACTGTGCCTTGTCGATGCCTTTGTACAGTTCGAGGAAGTCACGGAACTTTTGTATGGGAGCCTCGTCGTTCTCGCTGAAGTTGCCGCTGACGAAGCCTTGAGTCTTGATGATGATGGTCTCCACCAGTTGGTGGTCTTTCTCCGGAGTCATGGTTTTGGCCAGTTGGTCGGCCTCGGCCAGCACATTGCGTCCCTCTCCCACCCCTTCTGGGAATTTGAATGCAGCCCATTCCTCCCTTGCGCCTTCGCGTTTGAGGATATAGATGTCGAAATAGGCGAATTCCGCGTAATTGAAGTAGAGGTTTGACGCCCCGTTGGGATTATCGTGCAACAAATCGGTACGTGCCCAGTCAAGCACCGGCATGAAATTGTAGCAGATGCAGTGGATGCCTTCAGCCGACAGATTGCGGAGCGACTCCTTATAGACCTCTATCTGCTGGTCGCGGTCGGGGCCACCGTATTTGATGGTCTCGGTGACGGGCAGGCTTTCCACCACGCTCCATCGCATGCCATAACTTTCGATATACTCGCGCAGGTCACGAATCTTCTCGCGTGTCCACACCTCTCCGAGCGGCACATCGTGCAGTGCAGTGACGATGCCTTCCACTCCGATTTGTTTCAGCATGGCAAGTGTGATTTTATCGTTCTTGCCAAACCATCTCCATGTTCTTTCCATAATATTAAAAAGCCCCCTCCCCGTCCCTCCCCGAGGGGAGGAAGTGATTTGGGGGTGTTTAAACTGTTATAAATTAGTTGATATTTGTTTCTGCGTGCAAATTTAATAAAAAAAGGGGAGAGCACCATCATATAGGGAGTTAAAGATGTTAAAGATGCGCGGCTGCGCAGGCTTATTCACTACCACTGTGGAGGATGATGCTGCCGATGCCGATAAAGTCGGCGATGTTAATCTTGTTATCGGGCCCGCCATTAGCGCCTCCAGCCACATCGGCCAAAGGAAGACATAATCCTTCCGGTGACCTGCCGAGGAGATAATTCGCCAACATGATAAAGTCTGCCACATTCACCTTGTGGTCCTTGTTCACATCGCCTTTCAACACACCTACGATATTGAACTGCTTCCACACATCAGCAGTCTGATATGCGCTTACGCTACTCTCCAATACATAAAGCGTAGCCCCATAATTAGAAAAGGTATTGCTATTGATGCTCTGCGGCTGGATACTGAAATTATAGATGTCTGTCAGGAGTGAACAGCCATTGAAAGCATTTCTGCCAATGCTCGTTACCCCCTCGGGGATAATGATGGTTTTCAGACCACTGCAGCCGGAGAAGGCATCATTTCCGATACTGGTCACAGTCGGGGAAATGATAACGCTCTTCAGGTTGGTGTAACCATTGAACGCATAAGAGCGTATTCCAGTCACGTCTCCTCCAATAACAAAGTTTTCAACTTTGTTGCCAAAAATACTACTCATATAATAACGCGACATGACGGCATTACTATTGATTGTCACTGTCTTCAACCCATTGCAACCAGTGAAAGCATAAGAACCGATGTTCGTCACACTTGAAGGGATAATCACGCTCGTCAGGCCAGAGTCATCAGCGAACGCATAAGAGCTGATATAATTCACGCCTTCAGGAATCACCAAATCAGTGATTTCTGTGTTGTCATCGCTATATAGATGATGGGCATAAGACAAGGGATTAGCGTAATAATTACTAAAACTGATGTTACACCATGCAGCTATATCTGGTGTGATAACTTTTGTCAGGCCAGTGCAACCCAAGAATACATCTTGGCCGATACCTGTCATGGTAGAGGGGATGCTCACACTCGTCAAAGATGTGCAATCATTAAATGTATAATCACTGATACTTGTTATGCTTTCAGGGATGGTCACACTTGTCAAAGAGGTGCAACCCGAGAACGCATAAGAGCCTATTTCCGTCACCGATAGAGGAATATTGATTTCCGTCATATTTTGGCAATCTTTGAAAGCAGAATTATTTATCCCGGTGACCATATAATTGATACCACCGAAAATAAACTGTTTCGGCAAAGCGTATCTACTCAACGTGTTATCACGGACACCTACAGCCTCGGCCGTATGACTGTCTTTGTCAAGGGCATAAATGACGTTATTATAAGTGCTTATCTGCGTACCCGTCTCAAAAACCTTGTAATTCGCGCCTAAAAGATTTTGGTAATAGCCTTTCATTCCTTTGGGAACCCATATTTCCGTAGAAGAAGGAAACGCGTTATTACCGATGCTTGTCACACTTTCAGGGATGGACACACTCGTCAAACCTGTGCAACCAGCGAACGCCGATGCGCCTATAGCCGTCACACTTTCTGGGATGGACACGGCCGTGAGGCCGGCGCAGTTGTTAAAAGCGCTCGCACCGATAGACTCCACACCATCAAGGATAACAAATTCTGTTAGTTCATTGCCCTCACTATCTATCAACGTGACGGGTTTGTTCAGGCTGTTTTTTATCTGCCCGATAACCAGATTGTCGCTGAAAGCGTAACGGTCAGTCACATAAACGTTGACAGTAGATACATTAAGAGTTCCTTGAAATGCATAACTATCAATGCTGGTTATCCCCTGTGGAAACGTAATTGATTGCAATGCCGCCAAGTAACAAAAAGCATATCGGCCAATTGTAGTTGCCTGTGATTGCGGATGAAAAATGATTTCTTTAACAATATCGTGTGAACTAAAGAAATTCTCAACCAAGTAACCATTCGCATCCGTCTCCGGGTGATAAACCGCCCCGAACACATTATCATAATAGATACACCAGTCTTGAGCATGGGGACACTCATCGTAATAATCACCCGTTATATCAGTGAATGATGCGGGAATGTTCACGATTTCCTCAACGGGCAGAGTTTCGGAATATACAGATGTTAATGACAGCAAGGTGACTATCAATGTAACTATTCTTTTCATGGGTTTCATCTTTTGTTCATGATTATTCAACTTGCAAAAATAATATCTATTCAGCACATTACCAAATAAATACGATTATTTTTACTATTTTTCTATACTGATATCCTATATATTTCCTTTTGCTGTGACTGTCCATGTATAAAAATAATACCCCCCGGCATCACGCCGGGGGGCATTCGGTTCAGTCATCATACGATTGTCTTTAATTTGACCACGTATTTCTTTGAAATCATCACATATAAGCCATTCGGGAGTCAGTAGAATGACCACTGATGACTCCATGTGATGGGGTAAATTCAAATTTTATCATCAGCTTTGTCATCCTCACCCCAGAGATTAGCGGGCTTGGGCAAACTACTGTTGTCCTCTTCAAAAATGTTCTGCTGGTTACCCATTCCCCATTCAACCTCACCACTCATTTCGAGTATAGCCGTTTTAACCTGAACGGGGACGATTTCAGCCAAGGGTTTGATATATACTTGTTTCATCGTATGTACTTAACTTATTTAATAACCACTTTCTTACCGTTTTTAATATAGATGCCCTTAGTGGGATTAGCCACCTTTACACCTTGCAGGTTGTAATAATCACCCTGTTGGTTTTCCTCTTTCTGAACAGAGACAATCAAAGTAGCAGTACCATTACCATGGTCGATGATGTTAGGCTCATCGTAGCACATGACTTCCACAAAATTGGCAGGTGAAGAAAACACCCTGCTGCGGTCGCCCCAGTTATCATTATTGGTCCAAGTCATGTCGGGTTTGCCGGTGGGAATTGGCGTGAAAGCATCACCATACCAATGTCCAGACTGTGTGGGAGTCCAAACCTGTCCCTCGTTCTTGGGATCAAATTCCACCTGATAGTTCTTCAAAATTTTGCCAGAATATGTACCATATACACAAGTATCACCATTGATGATAACTTCGCCGCCATTCGGATCATCAAATTCACCCTCTTTAAGTCTCAGGAATGCCTGTCCGGGGTTTGTGGGTTTATCAGTATTCTTGATAACACGGAAGAATCCGACATATTGAGCGGCATCAACACTTCCACCATTTTTGATATAAGCCTTACCAGACAAGGTGTTGCAGTAACGGTTCAAATAGAAATTGCGGTAGAATCCCTCAAGTTCTGTAGCATCATAAGTCTCTTGACCTGTTGCAGTAGAAGGTTTAGCTGAAGGGTATACGCCACTAACTCTATCCCATGGTCCAAGAACCTCTGGTCCCAAATAAATCTGTTCACTTGAAGTATCCGCACTTTTCCTCACCTCTTTGCGCACCATACGCAGAGCGCCCGTAACACCTGTGATTTCATCCGAAGCGTTAATCGTATATTTATTAAACTGTTCTATTCTATAATCACCGAATCCTTTAGAATACGTCACACTGGTGGGCCAAAGATAATTCTTGAGTGTACCAACTTTGAAATAATCACGGCGGAGCGGATACCCGTTTGCTATCTCACACACTTGCAAAGAGATGGTGGGGGCGCCTTCTTTGGTCTTCGAATTGGGTTCTCCATAGAGGATGACACCAGTACGTTTCGGAATGACATAAATCTGTGTAAGGTCAACCGAAACTTTACCATCCCCCGCTTTATGAAAACCAGACACGATGTATGCCTTAATACCTGCCGGCACGATACGGTCATAATCATAAGTGCTGTAGGTTTTCAGAAATTTAGTGGCTTCCATTGGTTCCTCTTCGTCGGTGGTACCCGTATTGATAAACTCCCACCAACCGTTGTTGTGTGTAATTGCATTAGCCTGGCTAAAATGATCCATCAGCCAATTATGGAATTTTGCGGGATCCGTAGCCTCTGCCATGGTCAGCGGGTGCTTCAAGTTGGCATAATGTGCAGCCACTTCTGACGAGAAGTGCAAGGTAGCAAAAGTGCTACTACTCGCATCACCATGTGAATATGTGTTACGGAAGTCGAAAGCATGGTTCTCACAGTCAAACTTAGAGGACGTCTCCAAATAAACGTCTTCAAGTGCTTGAATATTATTAAATGCCTCATGCTGAACAAATAAATGATGATTGGGATCATCAGGAGAAGCAGTAAAAACGAGGGTCTTCAATTGTATATTCTGTCCAAAAGCATAACTACCAATAAACTCTACGGTGCCAGGAATAGTGACTGAAGTAAGCGGTGCACTACGGAATGCTTCGAAACAAATGGCCTCGAGATTACTTGGGAGAGTTACTGATGTAAGGGCTGTCGATTCAAAAGCCTCTCCTCCAATTACAGTTATGTTATTTGGGATTGAGACATAAGATAGATTTGGAAAGTTTACTGCGAATCCATAAGGGATTGCATTATAGTTAGGATCTGTGGGCAGATATAATGTCGTCAAATAATTCTTCCATTCGCTCGGCAACACATTACCGCCCGAAACGGTAACTGTATATTTTCTGACATCTGCTTGGGCTACATTTTTTCGAGTACCATTCTCTGTATAGTAATAACCTTGGGTGTCGTGAGACAACTCATGTCTTACATTCGTCTCGGGTTCGAGATAATAATAGGTATAAGAAACTGTACCGTCTTGGATATGTGCATCTCTTAAGTCAAGGACGACAGGATGAACACAACTTTTCAACTGAAGGATATCCGGGTCACCCTGTTCACCTTCAGAAAAATATCCTTCAAGTCTAAGTTTAGTGGCTGCTCCTAAGATGTTTTTTAAATCTTGATTACTAAGATCAGCACCTAATTGACCACGCGCAGTAGTTTTAATAACGACACTATCGCCATTATTATAAACAGTAGCAACAGTACCATGACTATAGTTATGGCTCTGTTGTGCATACATTGATGCAGAAATGCATAAAACAAAACTAAAAAGTAATAATTTTTTCATAATTATATAAGATTTTCATTTTATCAATTATCATAATATTTTTTCACGGTGCAAAGGTAGCAATAAAAAGCCAATACGCACGTATAATAATGTTCAATTATGAAATAATGGGTTCAAATGTGTAATAATTAGTACAATGAACGGATTTTTACGCTGAAGAGCCGCTATAACCCCATCCTTCGTCGGACAGCATAGAAGGTTTGTCGCGAGCTGAAACCGGAGGCGGTAGCCACCTCGTCTTGAGTAGCGTAGGGATGGTCTTCGCGGTATTTTTTAGCATATTCGAGCCTCAGAGCGTTGACATAACTGAAGAAGCCCCCCAATTCTTTGGTCAGCACTTTTGAGACGTATGTGCGCCCATATCCACAGTGCTCCGCCACATCGACGATAGAGAGGTGGGGGTTCAGGAACTGTTTCTCGCCTTCCACATAAGCCTTGATTTCACCGATGATAACGCTTACCTTCTCTTCGGAGAGGCCAGAGGCGTCACCAGAGACGTCCTGTACTGTTGATGACGACTCGGTGTCGGTATTAAAATCACCGTTATCAGCAGGGGGAAGAACTTCCCCGTCAATCCATGAAGAAGGCGACTTTTTTCTATGGGTGTGTAGCACAGACAAGAGGAAAATAATGCCCAACACCACGTAAATGATGTTCAATAGCACCATCGCCTTCTTGCTGTCAAAGAAAAAGACGCCCCACACCATCACGAACTCGATAATAGGTATGATGACAATTTTCTTTGCATATATCGTGGGGAAATCCTCAGGATTGGACAGATAATCGCTCTCTTTGAACTGTTTGAGCCATTGCATCAGTTTTATAATGGAATAAAAACAAAAAGCAGAGGCTAATGCACCAACGATAACAGTGGCCCAATATAAAATCTGCTGATGATCATCATCCAAGACACCCTCAAAGACAGCATTAAGGAACAAGGCCAACAGCAGAAGGGCGATGGGAACCCCCATGAGATAAGCCCAATGTTTCCATTTGTTCCAACTTTTTACCGTACCGAAGTAGTTGAGTATCAGTACGGCACAGACATATAAATGAGTGAGAGGGAAGAAACTTTTCATCAGCAGCCACGCGCCGGAACCTGCCGGATTTAACACATAAGGAAAGGTCATGAGCGGCAGCAAGAAAAAAACAGTCAGCAAAGAGCGGTCGGGATAGTAATAATCTTTTTGTTTCTGATAGGGCATGCAGACATGAAACCATCTGACGATGGAAAAGAACACCCCCATGAGAATAAGCGCAAAGGATGCAAGGCTGTAATAATGCTCAAGCGGTGGCATAATCAATAGCGTATAATGACTGTGTTGCAAAATTAAAGGGATTTCAAATATTTTCCAAGAATAATTTTGTTAAAAATTTTTAACGGAAATGTTTTTTTGACATACGTGAGCGAAAAAAAGCGCAAAAAAAGAGACATCAAAAGGCGATGTCTCTGCTAATGACTGATTATAAGCCAGGGATTTACGCTTTCAAATTAAAGAATTTCGTGAAAGCCTTGACGCAATAGCAGTGGTCGATGACGCTGCCCGTCTCGCGGCAACTGTGCATGGCCAGGATGGCATTGCCCATGTCCACACCACAGATAGGTATTGACGAGGCAAGGATATTGCCGAGCGTGCTGCCACCTGCCACGTCGCTGTGGTTGACAAAGCGCTGACTGGGCACGCCAGCCTCGCGGCATATCTCAGCGAAAACGGCAGCCGACACAGCATCACTGGCGTACTTTTGCGCCGCATTGAACTTGATGACCGGTCCGCCGCCCAACAAAGGATGGTTGACAGGGTCGTATCTCTCGCTGTAGTTGGGATGCCAGGCATGCGCATTGTCGGCCGACACCATAAACGCACGCTCCACGGCCTGCGAGAAGCCTTCCTCATTGCCCCCTTGTGCCAGTACGATGCGGCGTAGCATCATGGCGAGGAAGGGACTGCCCGCACCTTGTTTGGTCTGCGAGCCCGTCTCCTCATTGTCGAAGATGGCGAGCACCTGCGTAGTATCCGTGACGGGCGCAGCGAGCAAAGCCTCCACTCCGGCATAACACATAGACAGGTCGTCGAGCCTGCCCGAAGAAATGAACTCATCGTGTGCGCCGAAGGTACAAGCCGGCGTGGCGTCGGCAAGATAGAGGTCGAAGTCGAGGATATCATCGGCCGAGATGTGCAGTTCACTGCAGATGATATTGACGAGCAGATTGCCGTATTCCAGGCGGTCATTGATGATGCCGAGGATGGGAAGCATGTCTTTCTGCTTGCTCAGTGCCACGCCCTCGTTGACCTGCCGGTTGAAATGGATGGCAAGGTTGCTGATTTGCAGCAGGGGTCGTTTCACATGCAGCAAGAGTGTTTTTGGACTGAACGCATCATCACCACGAACGATGACTCTGCCGGCGATGGTCAGCGGTCGGTCGAACCATGTTGACATGATAGGTCCGCCATACACCTCTGTATTGAGTTTGACAATTCCCCCTTCACATGTCATCTCCGCATTGGGTTTGATGCGGAATGTGGGTGAGTCGCAGTGTGCACATATCATGTGGAATCCGCTGTCTGCCAATGGTTTCCGTCCAATTTGAAAGGCATAAATCGAAGAGTCGTTTTTGGTGACAAAGAAGCGGTCGCCTTCTTTGATATCACCAATGGGCTCAGCCGGGTCAAGAGAGCGAAACCCTGCCATATGCAGTTCTTCACCGATGTTCTTCACCGCAAGGAAGTTGACTGGTGACGCGTCGAGAAAAGATAATAAACGATTGATCATAGATGTATTGATTTAGAGTTTACATATTTGTGAGACCATCTCATTGAGTTCAAGGCACATCAATCGAGTTAGCGGGATGCGCTCGTTGTGATGTTCCCATGGAGCCAGCATCAGGAAACGTCCTTCTGCACATGCCGAATAATATTGATGTCCGGGTTTAGAAAAAGTATGAAAGCCCCATGGCGTCAGAAAAATGAGAGGCAGATGCGCGTCCATCACCGCCCTCATGACAGTTTGTTCCCCTTTTGATATAGCCGGAGAAACAAGAATGACACCTCTTCTGGCCAGTGTCATGAAATGTTCGACCTGGGTTTGAATCTGTGCATCAGAGAGACTGCGCGACAACTGCACCTGCTGTTTTTCGGGGTGATTCAACAAGAAGCGGTTGCCTATAGCCGCATATGTTTGTCCTGCTATTTCAATGCCAAACCTAACTCTGAAATATTCAGGATTCGCTCTACGCACGGCAAGTCTGCGCGGATTGTCGTAGAGATACTCTTTCCATCGTTGCAGGGTGCTGTAATTATAGAGTATTTTGTCGTTGTATCCGCGCTCCCATAACGGCTTTATGCGTCGGGGCTGGGTTGGCTGCGATGGAATCGCAGCGTACGAGAGAAGATTCGAGATGAAAAAAGAATACTGACTATCAGACAAACCTAAATCTAAATCGAGATAACGGGCTCCACGGGAATCATCTGACTTGGAAACGCCACAGGGGTGACCAGAGAGGAAATCACCGAATTGAGCATTTTGTGTTCGGGTCTTCCTTGTATGTTGCGTTTTTAACGCAACTACCATATCTCTCATCAGTTTGTTACACCCCAATTTAAAGCCTTTTATCACTTGTCCGATGTGAAAATCAGTATGTTCTCTCACATATAGGATGCCATGGAAATGGTCGGGCATTACCTGCCAACTAATAACCGCCACTTGAGGGTAATAAGAAGTGATACCCTTCCATTCATTCACCACAGCGACTCCTAACGGCGACAAAAGAATATTTGGCCCTTTGACACTTCCTTTAGGAGCATCCACATCGCCGACTATCCATCCGAGTATAGGTGTACGTCCATCAACGACAAGGGTAATCAAATAGAAACGCTCAGACTTGTAGTCGTGCGTTTCATTACGCCTTTTCATGGAAGGTATTTTTCCGCTGGCGAATTTATTATTATCGTTCAGTGTTTTGTTGTTCATGGATACAATTGAGATGTGCAAAGATAGACATAATCCTTTGAAACGCCAAACATATCGAATAATATCCACAAAAAACGGTTAAGAATCATACAGGGCTGTCATCGCGACAGCCCTGTATGATTCTACAAAAACATTATGAATGATATTTTTTAGCGAACAAGATATCAAATGATTGATTCCGGGTGCAAAGTTACGATGACTCCAGAAGGTGTGCAATACCTAAAAATGGTGGTTTTGATACAGAGGAACAAAGTTTTTTAGACATAAGAACAAAAGAACATAGGAGAGTGAAAAATTTTGGCGAAGACGAGTGGTTTCGTCAAAAAAGTGCGAAGGTTCGTCAAAAAAAGGATTGAAGGTGATGAGGGAACCAGAAAAAAATGAGTATATTTGCCAACGAAAGTGGAGCCATGATTGATGTGGCCCTATTACAAAAATATGTCTCACCCCAAAACAAAGATTGCAATGAAAAAAATACAAGGAATCACATTACTGCTGGTCATGACAGTCGTGATGCTGCTGAGTTCGTGCTCCGCCAAACAAATAGCCTACTCAGATTTGAAGAAAATCACAAAAGAACTGCGCTATTACAGTGAAGACTACACGCTCAGCGACTGGAAAGAAGCTGCACTTGACTTCAAAGACATCGCCTCGCGTGTGGAACACTATGACTATTCTTACGAGAAACGGCGTGAAATACGTCGCATGGAAGGCGAATGCGCCGGGTATCTGCTGAAAGGAGCCGGGACATCGGCAGTGCGCTCCATCTTCAACATCACCGAAGAGATAAAAGCCGGCGTGGAAGGTTTCTTGGACATCATCTTAGGAAGAGACAGGTGAATGCTTCGCCACATATCTCGAAAGAGAAGGACAAACGAAGGAAGGACAATAGAAGGAGGGGAAACTAAGGAAGGGAAACTAAGGAAGGGCAACCGAAGGAAGGGCAACTGAAGGAAGGGCAACCGAGATCGGTTGCCCTATGCAATATAAATAATAATAGGTGAAAAGAAAGAGATAAAGATAAAGATAAAGATAAAGATAGAAATAAAGATAGAAATATAGATAGAAATATAGATAGAAATATAGATAGAAATAAAGATAGAAATAAATAAGTAGGGATACACACTATTTCAGAATTATTCAGTACCTTTGCAGCGAATTGATGAGGGTTCGCTCGTTGATGCAATCACTACCTAAGTGGGCTTTTCATCAGGAAGAACAAAGGAACGGAATAAGGTATGATAGTCTGTATCGCTGAGAAGCCGAGTGTGGCGCGTGACATTGCCCGTATCATCGGAGCCAACACGTCGCGCAACGGTTATATGGAGGGAAATGGTTACCAGGTGACATGGACCTTCGGTCACTTGTGTACGCTGAAAGAGCCCCACGACTATACCCTCGCATGGAAGATGTGGAGTCTGTCGTCATTGCCCATGATTCCCCCTCGTTTTGGGATTAAGCTGATAGAAGATGAGGGCATCAAAAAACAGTTTACCATCATTGAGCAACTGATGCAGAAAGCCGACGGCATTGTGAACTGCGGTGATGCCGGGCAAGAGGGAGAGCTCATCCAACGGTGGGTGATGCAGAAGGCACAGGCACATTGTCCTGTGAAACGTCTGTGGATCTCATCGATGACCGACGAGGCAATCCGCGAGGGGTTCCAGAATCTGAAAGACCAAGCAGAATATCAGTCACTCTATCTGGCCGGTCTGAGCCGTGCCATCGGAGACTGGCTGTTGGGTATGAATGCCACGCGCCTCTACACCTTGAAGTACGGCCAGAACCGTCAAGTGCTCTCCATCGGCCGCGTGCAGACCCCCACCCTCGCCCTCATCGTCAACCGCCAGAAAGAGATTGACAACTTCAAGCCCGAACCTTATTGGGTGCTTGCCACCCGCTATCGCGACACCGTGTTCACCGCCACCAAGGGGAAGTTCACCAGCAAAGAGGAGGGGGAGCAGTCGTTTGCGCTCATCAAAGACAAGCCCTTCACTGTGACCGATGTACAGCGCAAGAACGGCACAGAAGCCCCACCCCACCTTTACGACCTGACTTCGCTGCAAGTAGATTGCAATAAGAAATACGGCATGAGCGCAGAGTTTACGCTCAACACCATCCAGTCGCTCTACGAGCACAAGTTCGTATCTTACCCCCGTGTTGACACCCAATATCTGAGTGATGACATTTATCCCAAATGTCCTCAGATTCTGAACGGTCTGCGCGGTTATGAGCCCCTCATCTTCCCTTTGTCGGGCAAGCCGCTGCCCAAAAGCAAGAAAGTGTTCGACACCTCGAAGGTGACCGACCACCACGCCATCATACCCACAGGAGTGCCGGTGACCAACCTGACCGACATGGAACGTCATGTGTATGACCTCATCGCCCGCCGTTTCATCAGTGTGTTCTACCCTGCCTGTCAGTTCGCCACCACCACCGTGACAGGACGTGTGGAGAACATCGATTTCAAGGTCAGCGGCAAACAGATACTCGACCCTGGGTGGCGAAAGGTGTATGAGAAAGCCCCACAGACCAACATTCCGTCGGGCAGCGATGACGACGATAAAAAAGATAAAGACGAGGAGCGTACCCTGCCCACCTTTGTTAAAGGCGAAAGCGGTCCACACGAACCCACCTTGACCGAGAAATGGACCACCCCACCGAAGTATTATACCGAGGCATCGCTATTGCAAGCGATGGAGACCGCCGGCAAATTCGTAGATGACGAAGAGTTGCGCGCCGCCATGAAAGAGAACGGCATTGGTCGTCCGTCGTCGCGTGCGGGCATCATCGAGACCCTGTTTAAGCGGCATTATATCCGCCGTGAGCGTAAGAACCTGTTGGCCACCACCACAGGCATCGAACTGATAGACATCATTCACGAGGAACTGCTGAAGAGTTGCGAGTTGACCGGCATTTGGGAGAAAAAACTCCGAGAGATAGAACACAAGACCTACGATGCAGGTCAGTTTATCAACGAGTTGAAACAGCAGGTGACAGAAATCGTGAATCAAGTGATTGAAGACGGGAGCAACCGAAGGGTGACATTGGAAACGCCCTCCCCTTCTAAGGGGCAAGGAGCAAAGGGCAAGGGGCAGGAGGATTCCAATGGGCAAGGAACAGGGAGAAAGGGGCAAGGAGCAAAGGGCAAGGGGCAGGAGAAGACTAAGGCACAGGGAAAAAGGAGCAAGGGTAAAGCAAGTAACAGCAACGAGAATAACAAACCGGTGGAGGGTACCGTCTGTCCGTTATGCGGCCAGGGTGTCATCATCAAGGGACACACCGCCTACGGATGCAGCCGTTGGCGTGAGGGCTGCACTTACCGGGTGATGTTTGATGATAAATAATGATAATTGAAAGACGACATGGAACTGACAGCAGACAGGCATGAACGGAATGACGCCTTGCGCACCGCGTGGGAATTCGTTGAGAACACCGGTCATAGCATCTTCCTGACCGGTAAGGCCGGAACAGGTAAGACCACCTTTCTTCATACCGTGGTAGAGCGCAGCCGTAAGCGTTCGATAGTCGTTGCTCCCACCGGTGTGGCCGCCATCAACGCAGGCGGTGTGACCATCCATTCATTCTTTCAACTGCCGTTGTCGCCCTATATCCCGGGCGTCCGCTCGCAACAACGTTTTAATTTCAGCAATGAGAAGCGACGGTTGATAGCCTCGCTCGACCTGGTGATTATCGACGAGATATCCATGGTCCGCGCCGACCTGTTGGATGCCATCGACAACGTATTGCGCCGCTACCGCGACAGCCGGTTGCCCTTCGGCGGAGTCCAGTTGCTGATGATTGGCGACCTGCAACAACTCACGCCAGTGGTGACCCCTGACGAGGAGGCCCTCTTGTCATCGTATTACGACACCCCCTATTTTTTCAGCAGCAAAGCGCTGAAAGACATCGACTACGTGACCATCCAATTAGAAAAGGTCTATCGCCAGCAAGACGACACCTTCATCACGCTGCTCAATCATATCCGCACAGGTCAATGCACCGCAAATGATTTGGCATTGCTCAACAGTCGCTACCAACCCGCATTCCGTCCATCGGCCCAAGAAGACTACATCCGATTGACCACCCACAACCGCAAGGCCGACCTGTATAACGAGAGCAACCTCCGCAGTCTGCCGACACCCTCGTTCCGCTATCAAGCGGAGATTGAGAATACTTTCCCGGAATATGCCTACCCTACCAGTGTAGAATTGGAATTGAAGGTGGGAGCGCAGGTGATGTTCGTTCGCAACGACCCCACCGGCAATCAGCTATACTACAACGGCCGTATCGGACGTGTGAGTTATGCCGACAAAGATAAGATACGTGTTCGCTGCACAGGCGACACATCCGACATCGAGGTAGAGCCCGTGACTTGGGAGAACATGCGCTATACGCTCAACGACGAGACACATGAGTTGGAATCCGCCGTTGAGGGCACCTTCTGCCAATACCCTTTGCGTCTGGCCTGGGCCATCACCATCCACAAGAGTCAAGGCCTGACCTTTGACCACGCCATCATTGAGGCCGACCAATCGTTTGCCCCCGGACAGGTGTATGTGGCCTTGAGCCGTTGCCGCACGCTTGAGGGCATGGTCTTAGCCAGTCCCATCCCCCCCACGGCCATACTCCAAGACAACCGTGTGGATTCGTACATTGCCCAAGAAGCAGCGCATACCGCCCAGAGTATCCAGCGTCTGCCCGCTCTGAAAGAAGCCTATTACCGTCAGCTGGTCTTAGAACTGTTCGACTTTGTGCCTCTCATGACACTTGAAAGGCGCATGATTCGTCTCTTCTCAGACTATTTCAGCAACAGTCACCCCTCGTTGTTGCAGTTGCACAAGCAAACTGCCGACCAGATGGAGACTGCGGTGATGGACGTGTCAAGGAAATGGAAGTCGCAGATTACCCATATGACGACAGAGGAGCTTCATGCAGACGTTTTCTTAGACAGATTGGCCAAGAGCACCGCCTATTTTTCAGGCAAGCTCAAAGAATTGTTTGAGAAACCCACCCAGTTGAGCGGAACCGTCATCACGAACAACAAAGAGGCCCGCACAAGACTGAAGAACCTGCTGGAATTGTTAAAACAAACATGGATGACACGCCATGCCCTGCTCTCAGCCATCAGTCAGGAGGGTTTCAGCATCACCAACTATCTCAAAATCAAGCAGCGTACCAGTTCGCTCTCCACCCTCGAGAAGAAGCCGTCTCAAGGGATGCGTGGCAGACAGTCAGAACCCGGTCAAAAACCACGGAGAGAGAGGAAGCCCAAAGCCCCAAAAGCTGCCGAAGAAGAGAAAGAAAAGACATGGGAGGTGAGCTACCGTCTCTTTTTAGAAGGCCGTACGCCCGAACAGATAGCCGAAGCGCGTTTACTCTCCCCCGCAACCATCTACAACCACCTGACGCGATATGTAGAAAAGGGTGTGATACCCCTCGAGCGTTTCATTGCATCAGAGCGCCAGCAACTGATACGTGAAGCCATCTTGAAAACCGGACAAAGGAACGACACCTCCGCCATAAAAAAGGCTTGCCCGCCCGATGTCACCTATTGGGAAATCTGGATGATGCTCAATACCACAAAAGAAGACTAATCTGGAGGATAAAATGCGACTGTAAACCGTTTTAACCCGAACAATAATCAAACCCCATCAACGAATGAAGCCCTATCTTATCACATTCTTCGCCATGATGACCAGTCTCAACCTATGCGCGCAAGGCTTGACCTATCCCAAAGCCGACAAGAGCGATGTAAAAGACAACTATTTCGGCACAGAAGTGCCAGACCCCTACCGTTGGTTGGAAAATGACACCAGCGCAGCAACCGCCGCGTGGGTAGAAGCCGAGAATGAGGTGACCAACCGCTATCTCAATCAGATACCCCAACGCAAGTGGTTGAAAAAACGTCTGACAGAAGTGGCCAACTATGGTAAGGTGGGCACTCCCTTCTATCACCACGGCAAATGGTATATCTATAAAAACGACGGACTTCAGAACCAGAGTGTTCTCTATCAGATGGACACCCCGTCAGGAGCAGAACGTGTGTTTTTAGACCCGAACACCCTGAGCACCGACGGCACCGTAGCTTTGAAGGGCGTATATTTCTCGCACGACGGCCGCTATGCCGCCTACGCCATCTCACGCAGCGGTTCAGACTGGCAGGAGTTTTATGTGTTGGATGTCGCCACAGGGCAACAGACCGGCGACCACGTGGAATGGGCCAAATTCTCCGGTGCCGCATGGGTAGGCGACGGATTCTATTACAGTGCCTACGACCGTCCGTCCGACGGCAAGGAATACTCCAATATGAATGAAGGACATAAGGTGTATTACCACCGCATCGGCACGCCACAGACCGAAGATGTGCTTTTCTTTCAGAATCCCACCAGTCCGCAACGGTTCTACACCGTGAGCAGCAATGAGGAAGAGACCATGCTCTTTCTGTACGAGAGCGGTGAAGGTCAAGGTGTGAATGTCTTTGTCAAAGACCTGCGCGTGGCCGACTCGCAATTCATTCAGATGACATCGGGCATGGAGAAAGAGTATGGCATCGTTGAGACCGAGGGCGACCGCATCTATATCATGACCAACGATGGTGCTCCGAACATGCGACTGATGGCCGCCGACATCCACCATCCCGGTGTGAAAGACTGGACCGTGGTCATCGGTGAAAGCAGCGATGTCATGGAAGATGTCAGTCTGATAGGCGGCAAGTGGATTGTCACGTATCTGAAAGACGCATCGAACCACGCTTTCGCTTATACCCACGATGGGCAACTGTTGCGCGAAATTCGTCTGCCCTCCGTAGGCAGTGCCGGATTCAGCGGTCGGAAAGAGCGCAAAGAGTGTTTCTACTCGTTCACTTCGTTTACCATACCTGGTACGGTGTACCAATACGACATTGACGCCGACCAAAGCACCCTCTATGCGGCACCGAAGGTGAACTTCCGTTTGGATGACTATACGAGCGAGCAGGTCTTCTTCGAGAGTAAAGACGGCACGCGGATACCCATGTTCCTGACCTACAAGAAAGGGATGAAACGCAATGGTAAGAATCCCGTCTATTTATATGGTTATGGTGGCTTTAACATCTCACTGACCCCAGGATTCTCAGCCATGCGTCTGCCATTCTTAGAGAAAGGAGGCATTTACGCCCAAGTGAACCTGCGTGGCGGAGGCGAATACGGCGAGTCATGGCATCTGTCGGGCACGAAGACATCGAAACAGAACGTGTTTGACGATTTCATCGGTGCCGCAGAGTGGCTGATTGCCAACCAATACACACGTCATGACAAGATAGCCATCGTAGGCGGTTCCAACGGCGGATTGTTGGTGGGCGCCTGCATGACGCAACGTCCTGATCTGTTTGGTGTCGCCATTCCCCAGGTGGGTGTATTGGATATGTTGCGCTACCATCTGTTTACCATCGGTTGGAACTGGGCACCAGACTATGGCACGAGTGCCGACAGCGAGGAGATGTTCCGTTATCTTTTAGGTTACTCACCACTGCATAACCTCAAGCAAGGAGTGGCCTATCCTGCCACCCTCATCACCACCGCCGATCACGACGACCGTGTGGTGCCCGCTCACTCGTTTAAGTTTGCTGCCACCCTGCAGGAATGCCAGGCGGGCGCTGCCCCTGTGCTAATCAGGATAGACACCAAGGCGGGGCATGGCGGCGGTAAGCCGTTGAGCAAAGTGATAGAGGAACAGGCGGATATCTATGGGTTCATCATGAAGCACCTGGGGATGAAATGATGGGGAGATGAGGAGATGAAGCGCGACCGAGATCGGTCACGCTGGGGGGAGAAGGATGGAAAACGGGAGGAGATGGGCGAGAGCGAGATTGGTCACGATGAGGGAGGAGGGATAAATATCTCACGCTCAGAAATAAAAATAAACAAGTTTATTTTGTATTTCGCTCGTTTTAATGTAATTTTGCAAAAAATTTGCCAATTTATTATTTTAACAACCCAATAACTTACATTTTATCAACTCCATGAGCAATATCCCGTTTGTTTTTTGGCTTGTACCCATCGCATCGATTTGCGCGTTGGGCATGGCATGGTATTTCTTCAAGCAGATGATGCGTGAAGAAGAAGGAACCCCACGTATGTGCGAGATAGCCGAGTATGTGCGCAAAGGCGCTATGGCCTATCTGAAGCAACAATACCGAGTGGTCATTTATGTGTTTATCGCTTTAGCAGCTATTTTTGCATTTATGGCGTATGTGCTCCATGTGCAAAATCCTTGGGTGCCCTTTGCTTTCCTGACTGGTGGTTTCTTCTCTGGTCTGGCCGGTTTCTTTGGAATGAAGACCGCCACCTATGCTTCAGCCCGCACGGCTAATGCCGCCCGTAAGAGTTTGGACGGTGGCCTGCGTGTCGCCTTCCGCAGCGGTTCTGTGATGGGTCTCACCGTGGTCGGTCTGGGACTTTTGGACATCGCCATTTGGTTTCTCGTACTGAACCTGTTTTATCAAGGCGACAAGTTGGCTTTGGTGACCATCACCACGACGATGCTGACCTTCGGCATGGGCGCCTCAACGCAGGCCTTGTTTGCCCGTGTTGGTGGCGGCATCTATACGAAAGCAGCCGATGTGGGTGCTGATATTGTGGGTAAGGTAGAGGCCGACATCCCCGAGGACGACCCCCGTAACCCCGCCACGATAGCCGACAACGTAGGCGATAACGTAGGTGATGTGGCCGGTATGGGAGCCGACCTGTATGAGAGTTACTGCGGCAGTATCTTATCCACCGCAGCTTTAGGTGCCACCGCCTTTGCCACCTCTCAGATAGAGGGAATGCAATTGAAAGCCGTCATCGCTCCGATGCTGATAGCCGCCGTGGGTGTGTTCCTCTCCATCTTCGGCATCTATTTGGTCCGCACGAAAGAAGGAGCCACGATGAAGAACCTGCTCCACTCCTTGTCGTTGGGAACAAACGTGTCGGCCCTGCTCATTGCCATCGCCACCTTCCCCATCCTGTATCTGTTGGGAATGGACAACTGGCTCGGTTTATCCTTCTCCGTGATTACCGGACTTGCCGCCGGCGTCATCATCGGACAGGCCACCGAATACTACACATCGCACTCTTATAAACCAACTCAGAAGATATCAGAGGCCGGTCTGACCGGTTCAGCCACCGTCATCATCAAGGGAATCGGTACTGGTATGATATCCACCTGTATTCCCGTGGTGACCATTGGCATCGCCATCCTGTTGAGTTATCTCTGCGCCAATGGTTTCAAGATGGAGATGACCGCAGCCAACCTGTCGTTCGGTCTTTACGGCATTGGTATCGCCGCCGTGGGCATGCTCTCCACATTAGGTATCACCCTGGCCACCGACGCGTATGGTCCGATAGCCGACAACGCCGGAGGTAATGCAGAGATGAGTGAGTTAGGTGAAGAGGTACGTCACCGTACCGATGCCCTCGACGCATTGGGCAACACCACCGCCGCCACAGGCAAGGGTTTTGCCATCGGTTCTGCCGCCCTGACCGCCTTGGCCCTGTTGGCCTCATATATAGAAGAGGTGAAGATAGCGATGCACCGTGCCGGTGAGACCGTCGTCAATTTAGGAGGTGAAGCTATCGATGCGATGAACGCATCTATACCAGACTTCATGAATTTCTTCCAAGTGAACCTGATGAACCCGAAGGTGTTGGTTGGAGCTTTCATCGGCGGCATGGCCGCATTCTTATTCTGCGGTTTGACGATGGAAGCCGTGGGCAGAGCCGCCCAGAAGATGGTGGAAGAAGTGCGTCGTCAGTTCCGTGAGATTAAGGGCATCTTGGAAGGCAAAGCCACACCCGACTACGGATCATGCGTAGAGATTTCCACCCGTGCGGCACAGCACGAGATGATTTTCCCGTCGTTGTTGGCCATCGCCATCCCCATTGTGGTGGGCATGGTGCTCGGTGTAGCCGGCGTATTGGGATTGTTGGTCGGCGGTTTGTCATGCGGATTCACATTGGCCGTGTTTATGGCCAATGCCGGTGGCGCCTGGGACAACGCGAAGAAGAATGTCGAAGAAGGTCACTTTGGTGGTAAGGGTTCGTTTGCTCATAAGGCCACGATTGTGGGCGATACGGTAGGCGATCCGTTCAAAGACACGAGCGGTCCGAGTCTGAATATTTTGATTAAACTGATGTCGATGGTCAGCATTGTAATGGCAGGTTTGACCATAGCCATGGGTTGATTTTGACAAAAAAACCGATAAATTTTCATTATTTAACATTTATTACGGCAAGTTATCCACGTATTAGGATAATTTGCCGTATTTTTGTCGCCGATTATTTGTTTGCGGTTCCAGCGAGCAGACTAAAAAGACTATCTGACGATAGCTATAGAGAACATTAACAAGAAATAACGAAGCCCTGAATAAGGGGACAGACAACTACAAAACCTATGAGTACAGAAAACGACAGCCAGCAAAGTGGCCATCATCATCACCACCACCATCACCACCATCATCATCACCAAGACAGTTCTTCGGTGTTTAAGAAACGTACGCTTCGTTCACAGAAGAGACGGAAGATGTTTGGTTCCATCCTTTTCTTTGTATGTTGCGTGGTTGCTATCGTTATTTTGATAGCGGTGTGGTGGTTGTACACTCATTAGTCATGTAGTGAGGGGATGAGGAAGTAAGGTATAAACGAAAAACAGCGCGTGAGAAGTTCACGCGCTGTTTATTTATGGTGTCACTCTGAACCAATCGGCTTCGACCCATCCCCTATCGGTCTTGGCAAAAGGTTCGACACTGACGAAACCTATTTTTGCACCAATCCATTTACCCTCACGCATAGTGAACTCATCACCCACATCTTTATATTTCTTTCCGTCGAAGCTATAAGCGAATCGACACTTTCCGTTGTTGACCACCATCCGCATATAGATGTCGATGTGAATGCCAGGTTTATAGTCGATTTTGTCTTCCGCTGTGGGTTTAAACGTGTCGAGAGTGTTTACGGTCTGCTGTTTCCCCTTATCAGCCGCCTTGCAAGTGATTTGCTGGAGTTGGAACTCGCGTCCAACCCTTTTGACAACCAGCGCCGAATAATCGAGTCCCATCATGATGATGCCCCCCATTTGATTGTCAGCTTTAGAGGTGAGGCGGAGTTTGGCCGTAGCAGTAAATTTGTCGGTAGGAGTTTTCTGCAGCAACAGATTAGGCACTTCCCAGAAATTGACAAAATCGGAACTGAGTTGATGGTTATAGATGCGGAACGTGCCGAAAGCCGTGGGAACACCGAATTTCTCATTGTAATTCGCATGCCACTCCCATTGTTTCCCCATGACGGGGTCATTGAATTCATCGCTTTCCACAGGATTGACCACCACATTGGAAGAACTTTTTGGTTTTTGGAAGGTAGTCACCGGTTCCCCTTTTTTCCCCATCATAGGCCACCCCGAGCTCCAGTCAACGGGTTGGAGATGAACCACGCGTCCGTAGCACTCCTTGTCTTGGAAATGGAGGAACCAATCCTCACCGTATTTGGTATGCACCCATCCCCCCTGATGAGGACCGTTGACATTCGTTTTCCCTTGCCACAGCACTTTTTTAGCCTCGTAAGGTCCGTAAGGGCTTTTGCTGCGCATCGCCAATTGGAAGCCTGTAGGCACCCCTCCTGCCGGACACAAGATCCAGTACCACCCATCACGCTTATAGAATTTCGGGCCTTCGCATGTACGGTTTTCCGTACCATTGCCGTCGAACACGATGACGGGTTGTCCGATAGCCTTAGTCCCATCGGCAGAGAGTTCACGCACCGTCAGCACGGAGGCGAAACGCGAGCGGCTGTTGGCCCACCCGTTGACGAGGTAGCACCGTCCGTCGTCATCCCAAAGCGGCGTAGTGTCGATATAGCCTTTACCACGGATGACACAGACGGGTTGCTCCCATTTCCCCTCAGGGTTTTGTGTTTTCACCATATACACGCCGAAGTCAGGGTCACCCCAATAGATGTAATACCATCCGTCATGATAGCGGATAGAAGGCGCCCACACCCCGTCGCCGTGACGTGGTGTGCTAAAATGCTGCACCATTTGTTCGTCGCCCTCATAGAGTTCTGTCAGCGCATAACTGACGATTTCCCAGTTGACCAAATCTTTCGAGTGAAGGACAGGCAGTCCTGGCACACATTGGAAAGAGGAAGCTGTGAGGTAATAGTCATCACCGGAAGCCCCGACACACACATCAGGGTCGCTGTAGTCTGCATTGATGACTGGGTTGGTGTAGGTGCCGTCGCCATTGTCGGGACTCCACACCTGCGATTTGTACTGCGCCATCACAGCCACAGGAAGAGCCATGATAACGGATAAAAGGATTTGTTTCATGAGTAGATATGTAATTGATAGTTTTGTATAGTAAACCGACCAGAAGAGACACCTCTTTGATATAGCGCGAGGGATAGATGCCCCATGGTGCGCCGCAGATTGATTTCTACGCAAGGATTGACAGCATATCCATGAGGAGTGCGGACCACCATCATATCCACGCCAAGCGGACCTGTGTACATCCCTTGAAGGAGAGATTGAAGATGTATGCACAACCACTCCCTGATGGTATCGAGCGTTCCGTTTGGAATCCAGCATGACAACAACTCTGTTTTCTGCTTTTCCGAGCCGATAATATTTCCCGAATAGGCGCCATGCTCAGCCGAGAAAACCGACAGTCCGACATACTCCACCTCACCATTCTCGTGCGCATAAAACTCCATTCCGAAATCGTGAACCCTGTCAAGGAAATGCTCGACCGTGAGATAGCCCTGAGCGTCTAAGATGTGCTGAGCCCACGCTGCGAGAGGCGTGTGTGCAAAAGAGCGCGTTACGGAATCCGCGGCATCCGAGATGAATTTCACCCCCCGACCGCTGCAGCTCCATGGTGACTTCAGCACCACTCTCCCCCACTCCATCAAATGTTGCGTAATCTCATCCATGCTGTGGACAACAACCGACTCACCCTCCACCCATGGCATATCAGCCTTCATCGCGCGGAGGAGTTCAACGGAAGTTGCCCTGCCGGACAACCGTCTGACCGTCACCAGAC
The DNA here is from genome assembly GCA_946404865.1 of uncultured Prevotellaceae bacterium. GTDB lineage: Bacteria > Bacteroidota > Bacteroidia > Bacteroidales > Bacteroidaceae > Prevotella. The sequence goes on along the minus strand of CAMJFC010000045.1, from coordinate 1,966 downwards.
CATCATCAGAAGGCAACGCATCCGACCGGACACCCGCTTTCCTCATTCTGTTGCATACAGCCGCATCCCATCCCCACGGAACGACAGTAAAAGGATGGCTCACTTGGTTTTTCACCCAATCTTTGAGTTCACCGAAATCCACCCACTCGACATCCGCCATCCAGGGTTTGAAGAGTTGAGCATCTTCGGCCACCCTCTTTTTGTCATCGACCAAGACGACATCACCCTCATCAGCCCAGAACGCAGGAATGTAGGCCAACCCCCTTGCCAAACGTACCGCAGGGGCAGGTGGTGTGACATTACCTATTCCCGCAGCGAGTGCCAAATCGTGTTCTGGATTGAAGATGTGCAGATTAGTCATTTCGATGTATTTCAGTGCAAAAGTACATAAAATAACATGAAATGTAGGGTAGCACCTATAAAAATCCTAAAAATTTTATGATATTTTGCAAACTACACTTTGCAAATTAGGAAAAATTGTGTAATTTTGCCCCGAAATCATGGGGGCGCAGACTCATCGACGAAGAAACACCCGCTATTCATCAAAAAGGACGGGTCTCAAAAACGAAATCAAAAAAATAAATGGAGGCTTTTTTTCGCACTCATAGTTATTTATTAGAGCATGTGAATGCTCCGGTTCGTCGTGGCCTGATGGATGAGATTAACTGGCATGACCGTCTGATAGGAATCAAGGGCGCCCGTGGTGTTGGCAAGACCACCTTTCTTTTACAGTATGCAAAAGAGAACTTCGGCTCATCGGACCGTCATTGCCTCTATATCAACATGAACAACTTTTACTTTCAGGGCCGTGGCATCGCCGATTTTGCCGGTGAGTTTTACCGTCATGGCGGTAGGGTGTTGTTGATAGACCAAGTGTTTAAGCAGCCCAACTGGAGTAAAGAGTTGCGTCGTTGTTATGACGAGTACCCAGGATTGAAGATTGTGTTCACGGGTTCAAGTGTGATGCGCTTGAAAGAAGAGAACCCCGAATTGAACGGCATCGTGAACAGCTATAACCTTCGTGGTTTTTCCTTCCGTGAGTTTCTCAATTTGCAGACCGACAACCACTTCGTTGCCTACACGTTGGAAGAGATTCTTTCAGACCATGAGCGCATTATCAAGCAAATCCTGCCCCATGTGAGTCCGCTCCGCTATTTTCAAGATTACCTGCATCACGGTTTCTATCCCTTTTTCCAGGAGCACCGTAACTATTCCGAGAATCTGTTGAAGACGATGAACATGATGACCGAAGTGGATATCCTGCTCATCAAGCAGATTGAATTGAAATATCTGACCAAGATTAAGAAACTGTTTTACCAATTGGCCGTTAACGGTCCTAAAGCGCCCAACATCAGTCAATTGGCACAGGACATCGAGACAAGCCGTGCCACCGTGATGACCTATATTAAATATCTGGCCGATGCCCGTCTGTTGAACATGATATACCCTGTGGGGCATGAATTTCCGAAGAAACCTTCGAAGGTGATGATGCACAACACGAATCTGATGTATGCGATTTACCCCATCAGGGTGCTGAAACAAGACGTGATGGAGACATTTCTTGTCAATGCATTGTGGAAGGATCATGTTGTCAATCAGGCCACCAAAGACAGTTACTACATCGTGGACGGCGAGAAGCAGTTTTGCGTGTGCGATGCGACCCAGAGCAACCGTCTGCGGATGAACAGTGACACCATCTATGCCCGTTATAATACGGAAATAGGAAAAGGGAACCAAATCCCCTTGTGGTTATTGGGGTTCTTGTATTAAGGAGAGGTGAGAGGTAAGAGGTGAGAGGTGAGAGGTGAGAGGTAAGAGGTAAGAGGTAAGAGGTAAGGGGTGAGAGGTAAGGGGTATGAATAGAGAGTTCTAACAAAAACATTTATATTTTTTATTTCACAACAAATGGCAAAAGAAAAGAAATTTATCACCTGTGATGGTAACGAGGCAGCAGCTCACGTGAGCT
>CAMJFC010000044.1 GCA_946404865.1 uncultured Prevotellaceae bacterium | reverse complement strand
TGCCCGTGACCACGAAGGGCAGACGTGCCTCCTTCTCGTAGTGCGCCGGCAGCGTAAGGTTGGGCTGTCCGAAGATAACTTCACCCGCCTCGATGACAAAATGGAGACGGTTGGTGTAACTGCCATGCTCGTTGCCCATGCGGAACGTGACGATGCCCTCGTTGGGCACGTCGTTACTCTCGGGGGCGCCGACCCACGCCGTGCACCATCCGTTCTGCATACCACCACCGCTCACCATCAGATAGCCATCGCCCGAGGTGATGCTGATGAGTGCCGTCAATGCCGGGTCGTCGCGGTCGCCCTGAGGTGTTTTTCGAACGATTTTAGCATATACTTGTCGGGGCATGTCGCCCACCATGAGCGTGTTGCCGAATTCCTTGTATATCACCATCTCGCAGCGTCCGGACTGTTGGGGCTTTTCCTCCCCGTTTCCGTCGCCATCTTTCCTTCTTGTGAGGCCGTAGCCTACGATGGCGGTAATCACACTGGCAGGGATAGCAAACGGCCACGCACCATCGAAGTTCCATGCATCGTTGTCCTCCTCATAGTGTGGTCCCACATTGTCATCCACCGGTGTGGCCTTGGCTTCCGGCACCACCTCGGCGCCATTCGTTGAAGCCGCGTGAGGATCATCCTCAACCAATATATAAACCACGACGTGGAAAGTTGGTATTCCGGGATAATAGGAGAACCCTGGCGTTTTTCCATCATACCATCCCCCACCACCTATGGTGAACATATAATAACCTTTATCCTCATACTGGCCTTTTGTCACCGTAAAAACAGTGTCAAGGACAGGAGTTTGGCCTAAGGGAACTTTCTTAACGACTTGCTTACCAGCAATTCGGTGAGCGTCTTCTTTATATTCGCCTCCAATCTCATAACACTTCAGAGTGTACGGAGTAAACGTGCAACCATGAGCGTAACAGCCTGGCCAAAGCGTGCCTGACCCCCCAGATAATGACATACGGAACCTCAACTGTGTGCCGCTCTTCACTTTTCCTCTGAACCCCACGATATGCTTTTGCGTCCATATGGAATGTTTGTTATACGGTTCCCGTTTGATCTGTTCCAGTCTGGCACCCTCAACGGAATAGTTGTAGGTGACGGTATAGGTCTCATCCGATGGTATTCGGGGATTATCCCGCCTATAGCCATGACTGGTAAGCGTCTCTGACTTTGTAGCGCCGGCATACCAGCCCAAGACTGTCGATTTTCCCTTTGTCCAGCCATACTCTTCATCTCCCGAGCCTTTGTCGGCCCAGACAGGCATCCAGTAGGACAACAACAGTACAAGGCAGAACAGCGTGATTCTGCCTCCTGCGGATGTTGAGGGTAGAGCGAAACTCATAAACATCAAAGTTTTGAGATGATAAATGCGATGATGGTGACGGCCGGGATGAGGAACCATGCCCAAGCATATTTCCTGCTGACACTGTTCAAGGCCGACATGCCCATCTGCATGGCAGAAGACGCGTCGGTAGGAATCTGCCAACTCGATGCGACAAAAGCACCTGGCGTGTCGGACGCTTTAATATCAAAAATGCCTTGCAACGCGCTCATGGGGTTCATGCCACCTGTGAGCGGCGGGATATTGGGCATCGACGGAGCCTGCGGGGGAACAGACGCGGCGGCCGGCTGTTGCGGTGGAACAGGTTGCGCCTGAGGGGGCTGCTGGGGCGGAGCCGGCTGGCGCGGCGGCATGGGTTGCGCCTGAGGGGGCTGCTGAGGCGGAGCCGGCTGGCGCGGCGGCACGGGTTGTGCCTGAGGGGGCTGCTGAGGTAGAGCCGGCTGACGCGGCGGCATGGGTTGCGCCTGAGGGGGCTGTTGGGGCGGAGCCGGCTGGCGCGGCGGCGCGGGTTGCGCAGTCTGTTGGTTGACGGGCACAGGGGCACCACATGCATTACAAAATCTCATGCCAGGAATCAACGGCTTTCCACAACGATTACAATAGGCCATAGTATATTCAATAAAAATGATAGATTACAGTTATTAGGTTTTACGTTTCTTTTTCAAGAAATTTTTGCAAATATACGGATATTTTTTAACAAAACAAATAAAAATAGAAAAAAATCCAACTACGCAAAAAGAGTGCGTAGTTATGTTTTTACTTTGCACCCAAATTCATCATATTAAACGTATTCACACACTTAAACAAAGCATTTTTATTATGAGGTAGCACATAAAATATATCATTTCTTAGAGCGGACTTCGCTTAGAAGTCCATCATGATTGATAATACACAAGTAGAATGACTTTAAAAGGAAGCTGTACGGCCCTTATTGTGCCTTGTCGGTTCATCATGATTGTATCACTCTAAAAGAAATGACTATGCCTACTAACAAAAATGCTTTGATTCGTTACAAAACGATTGATCAATGTCTGCGAAACAGATATCGCAGATGGACACTCGACGATTTGGTCGAGGCTTGTTCTGAAGCTCTCTACGATATGGAGGGTATCGAAAAAGGTGTATGCGCCCGTACGGTGCAGAAAGATCTGCAAACCATGCGGTCTGATAAGTTGGGCTACAATGCGCCCATCGAGGTGTACGATAAAGTATATTATCGCTATGCTGATGAGGATTACTCCATCACGGATATGCCTCTCACGGCCGATGATTGCAGGCTGCTCAAACGAGCTATCGCGATGCTCTCTGATGAGGCGGTTCGCGACCCCCAAAAAACGGCGAAGGTGCTTAAGATGGTTAAGAACCGCTTAACCACGCTGCTTAACTACGCGTAGAAAAAGCGTAGCGCATACAGGGCAGGGCGTTTTCAAACGTGCCTGCCCTATTTTTTATCACATCCTTTGACGCTATTTCATAGAAAACATGTATCTTTGCAACACCCGCAAGGGTCTCATTTCCGCAAGTTGAAGAAATCAAGATGGAATAAGATGAAAAAGATACTGTTGTTATTATTGGTGCTGTGCACCGGGATGAAAGCCATGGCACTAGACCTCACAAAGACGACCATCGTTTACCACACAGACGACGCTCCATTGGTGAAACAGATGGCAGGTGTGCTGGCTGATGATATCGCACACGTGTCGGGCATCAGACCCGACGTAAGTACCCGTCAAGGCAATGGTTCCAACATCATCTTGGGCACGGTGAAGTACACCCGACAACACCGTGAATTGCAAAACACCTGGGAACGGTATGCCATCGACACGAAAGACGACCAAACCCTTTATATCACCGGTTCTGACGCCAGGGGACTGGCCTATGGTGTGCTGCACGTGAGTGAAGCCATCGGTGTCAGTCCGTGGTACTGGTTCGCCGACGTTCCTATCGACCCATCCAACCGACGAGTGTTTGACTATCAGGAGAACATGGTGAGCAAGTCGCCCAGCGTGAAGTACCGTGGTATCTTCATCAATGACGAAGACTGGGGATTGAAGACGTGGGCTGCGGAGACCTACGAGAAAGAATTGGGCGACATCGGTCCGAAGACATACGACCGTGTGTGTGAACTGATTCTCCGGCTAAAAGGCAACATGCTGGCTCCAGCGATGCACACTTGTACAGGAGCATTCTACAGCCACCCCAAGAGTCAGGAAGTGGCCGACAAATGGGGTATCATGATTACCACCAGCCACTGTGAGCCGTTGCTCTTTAACAACGCCGCCCCCTCGGAATGGGACCAGCAACGTGACGGCGAATGGAACTACGAGACCAACAGCGCCACGATTCTAAAAAAACTCGATGACCGCATCCGTGAAACAGCAGCCTACGACAATATCTACACGATGGGCATGCGCGGTCTGCACGACGAAGCCATGAAAGGGAGCACCAACCCACAAGACCGCGCCCGCACCCTGGAGAAAGTCTTTACCCAACAGCGCCACATCCTTGAGAAATACAAACATAGCAAGGCTGCCACGATACAGCAGATATTCGTTCCCTATAAAGAGACGCTGGACATCTACGATGCCGGTCTCCGTGTGCCAGAAGACATCACACTCGTCTGGCCCGACGACAACTATGGATACATGAAGCGGGTAAGCAACCAGGAGGAACAGCAGCGAAGCGGTCGCAGTGGTGTCTATTATCACCTGAGTTATTGCGGGGTGCCACACGACAATCTTTGGCTCTCGACCACTCCGCCCATGTTGATGTACGAGGAACTGCTGAAAGCTTATTCTGCCGGAGCAGACCGCTATTGGTTGCTTAACGTAGGCGACATCAAACCTATGGAGATAGAAATACAGATGTTCATGGATATGGCCTACGACTTTTCCTCGTTCAGCTACGATAATGCCAACACGTATCAGGCTGAATGGCTCGCCAAGGTATTCGGCGGGAAATATCTGCGGCAGTTTCAGTTCATCCTCGACCATTACTACCGGTTGGCATGGGACCGCAAACCTGAGTTCATGGGTTACGAGATGGAATGGGACGCCCCCGAATATGCACGGCTCTATGACACCGATTTCTCTTTTCAGACCGGTACGGCACAAAAGAGGTTGGTCGATTATCAAAACATTTGCTTTGCCTACGATGCCATCGAGAACGAGGTGGCACCCGCACTGCGGCCCGCCCTCTTTGAGATGCTGGGATATTCGGTACATTCCGCTTACCAAATGAACCGGAAATTTCTCTTTGCTCAAGCCAATCACGAGACGGGCAACTTGTCGTATGCTGAACAATCGAAAGACGCCTGCCGCCAATTAGATGAACTCATTCAACGTTACAACACACAATTGGACGGCAAATGGAACCAAATGATTTCGGAAATCACACCCGGCTATACGGCCCTCTATCATCTGATGCCAGAGTATTCCGACCAACCCACAAATGCGTTCCGATTGCCCGATGAGCAGCGCCATCCGGAATTCCGACACACAATCGACCTCACATCGCTCACCGTCAATCTGCCCTTCCGTCTGCTCGACGGTATCGGCACCGACTGGAAAGGCCTTCAGTTGGGTCAGCCGCTCAATAAGAAGACATCGGGCAGCATCAACATCCCCATCCCAACAGAGACGCTGACGGACAATGCCGACTCCATCATGCTCTGTGTTTCGGTGGTTCCGATGTGGCCCGTCGCCACCTCTCAAAGCAACCGCATTGGCGTGAGCGTGGATGACAGCAAGGCTGAGGTCTGCGAGAACATCTTCCAGGAATGGGGGCGCGAATGGAAGATACAAGTGCTCGAGAACCGTAAAGAGTTCGTTTTTTCATTCCCCCTCGACAAGAGCCGCAACCGGCACACCATCACCCTGTCCATCATCGACCCAGGACAGATTGTGCAGAAGATTACTTATCAATGACTGACCGATATTTCCCTCAAGCTTGCGGAAAGCGAGCAATAAATTTGCCTGTATTCGGATTTTTTATTACTTTTGCCCCGAATTTTGCGAATCCATATTTTGCACTGATAAAAATACGAATATATGAATATTTTAGAACTGAGCGAACAGGAAATAGGCAGACGCCAAAGTCTGCAAGAACTGCGCAACATGGGCATCAACCCCTACCCCGCTGCCGAGTATCCCACCAATGCTTTCTCGACCGACATCAAAGAGACGTTCAAAGACGAGGACGAACCGCGCCAAGTGGTCATCGCCGGACGCATGATGAGCCGCCGTGTGATGGGTAAAGCTTCCTTTGCCGAGTTGCAGGACTCGAAAGGCAGAATACAAGTGTATATCACCAGAGATGACATCTGCTCTGAAGACAACAAGGAATTATATAACACCGTGTTCAAACGTTTGTTGGACATCGGCGATTTCATCGGCGTGAAGGGTTTCGTGTTCCGCACACAAACCGGTGAGGTGAGCGTCCACGCACAGGAACTGACGCTGTTGTCGAAGAGTCTCAAGCCCCTGCCCATCGTGAAATACAAAGACGGTGTGGCTTACGATAAGTTTGACGACCCCGAACTGCGCTATCGTCAGCGTTACGTTGATCTGGTGGTCAACGAGGGTGTGAAAGACACCTTCCTGCAGCGCGCCACCGTGCTGCGCACCCTGCGCCGTGTGCTCGACGAGGCCGGCTATACCGAGGTGGAGACGCCTACCCTGCAGATGATTGCCGGAGGAGCCTCGGCCCGGCCGTTCATCACCCACTTCAATGCGCTCGACCAAGATATGTACATGCGCATCGCCACCGAGCTGTATCTGAAACGCCTGATTGTGGGCGGTTTCGAGGGTGTCTATGAGATAGGCAAGAACTTCCGCAACGAGGGTATGGACCGCAACCACAACCCCGAATTTACTTGCATGGAACTGTATGTGCAGTACAAGGACTACAATTGGATGATGTCGTTCACAGAGAAGCTGTTGGAGACCATCTGCATCGCAGTCAACGGCAAGCCCGAGCGTGAAATCGATGGTAATATCGTGTCGTTCAAGGCACCCTACCGCCGCCTGCCCATCCTCGAGGCCATCAAAGAGAAGACCGGCTTCGACTGCGAGGGCAAGAGCGAGGAGGAAATCCGCGCGTTCTGCCTGTCGAAAGGTATGGAGGTGGATGAGACGATGGGCAAGGGCAAACTCATCGACGAGTTGTTCGGCGAGTACTGCGAGGGCACGTTCATCCAACCCACTTTCATCATCGACTACCCCGTGGAGATGAGTCCGCTGACGAAGATGCACCGTTCGAAACCCGGACTGACCGAGCGTTTCGAGTTGATGGTCAACGGCAAGGAGTTGGCCAACGCCTACTCGGAGTTGAACGACCCCATCGACCAAGAGGAGCGTTTCGTGGAACAGATGCGGTTGGCCGACAAGGGCGACGACGAGGCGATGATTATCGACCAGGACTTCCTCCGCGCCCTGCAATACGGTATGCCCCCGACGAGCGGCATTGGCATCGGCATCGACCGCTTAGTGATGCTCATGACGGGCAAGACGTTCATCCAAGAGGTGCTCTTCTTCCCGCAGATGAAGCCCGAGAAGAAGATTCCGCAGAGCAGCGTGGCCGAGTGGGCCGAAATCGGTGTGGCCGAGGAATGGGTGCCCGTGCTGCGCAAAGCCGGGTTCAACCTCATCAGTAACATCAAGGACGAGAAGGCCCAAGGTCTGCAACAGAAAATCGGCGACATCGTCAAGAAATACAAGCTCGACATGCAGAAGCCCTCGGTGACAGAGGTGCAGGGGTGGATCGATAAAAGCCTCACCCCCGCCCCCTCTCCAAATGGCGAGGGGAGTGAATAGTTCACTTGACAAAAACTTTCGCACGGTTACGCGAAATAAGATTACATCAAACGAAATCGGGAAGGTGCTCTTTCACTGGCATCGTCCCGATTTTTGACACCCTTTCGTGACACGTTTTTTGAGTTTCGGAAGCATGGGTACTCCCCCAAAAACGCCATCTGCAAGTAGGGACGCGGCGTGCCGCGTCCGGCAAACGGCATTCTCCATCATCCAAGGGCCAATGGCTGCGAGACTTCAAAACGGAGACCAAGAGCACCAAGAATTCTGAGGAACATACCAGCCCCGGGCTCAACGCTACCATTCTCAATGCGAGAGATGTACGACTTGTTGGTTCCAACGCGCTGAGCCAACTCCTGTTGAGTAACCTTCTCACGTTTACGAGCATCGCTTATAATCTGACCAACGCAATAAGCATAAGCCTCCTTGCGGAAGGCCTCTCGCTCGGGGGTTCCCACCTTTCCGAAGCGTTCATCCATCATGGCATCAACGCTCATTATATCCTTTTTTTCCTGCATAATACTCTTTTTTTAATTGTATTGCCTTGTTAATCTCTCTCTGTGGTGTCTTTTGGGTCTTTTTATGAAATCCATTGAAAAGCATCACCACGTTTCCATCGTCGAAAATGAAAAACACACGGAAGATATTGCCGCCATGCTCAGCGCGAAGTTCAAAAATTTCGTCTCGAAGATATTTGACAAATTTAGCATTGAGTCGTTCCTGTGTTTTCAGCATATCAATGACGTAGAACACTTTGCGGGCCTCAGCATCACTAAGCGTGTTGATAAAGTCCTTGAAGTAGTTCTTATACGCAGATATCGTTCTTTCACATTTCATGGGTGCAAAGATAGAAAAAGTTTTCATATCAAGCAACTTTTAAGGTAATAAATTGAAAAACAACGATTACTATTATGTCCCTTTGTTCCTATGTCTAAAAAAATATAGGTGCTTTTGTTCATATATCTAAAAATAATTTGTACCTTTGTCACGTTAATCTGTATATATGTTTGACTGTGGCAGAATAGCAATCATCGGAGGCGGCAGCTGGGCTACAGCTATCGCTAAGATTGTGGTGGGGCACACCCACCATATCGGGTGGTATATGCGACGCGATGACCGCATCGACGACTTCCGTCGTTTGTCGCACAATCCCGCCTATCTGACGAGCGTGCATTTCAATATCAACGAGATTTATTTCTCGAGCGACATCAACAAAATCATCCAAGCCTACGACACCCTGGTGTTCGTCACCCCTTCGCCCTACTTGAAAAACCACCTGCGCAAACTGAAGACACGTATCAAAGATAAGTTTATCGTCACCGCCATCAAAGGTATCGTGCCCGACGAGAACCTCGTCTGCTCGGAATATTTCCATCAGGTGTATGACGTGCCTTACGAGAACCTGGCATGCATCGGCGGTCCGTCGCACGCCGAAGAGGTGGCACTCGAACGTCTGTCGTACCTCACTGTAGGTTGCGTGGACGAGGATAAGGCACGCGCCTTCACGCAAGTGCTCACCTCCGACTTCATCAAGACGAAGACCTCGAACGACGTGCTCGGCATCGAATACTCATCGGTGTTGAAGAATGTCTATGCCATCGCCGCCGGCATCTGCAGCGGTCTGAAATATGGCGACAACTTCCTCGCCGTGCTCATGGCCAACGCCGTGCAGGAGATGCAGCGGTTTCTTAACACCATCCACCCCGCCCCGCGCAATGTCTATGACTCCGTGTATTTAGGTGACCTGCTCGTGACGGGCTACTCCAACTTCTCGCGCAACCGGGTGTTCGGCACCATGATCGGCAAGGGCTACAGTGTGAAAAGCGCACAGATAGAGATGGAGATGATAGCCGAGGGATTTTTCGGCACCAAGTGCATGAAAGAAATCAACCGCCACCTACACGTCAATATGCCCATCCTCGACGCGGTCTATAATATCCTCTATGAGCGCATCTCGCCGCAGATAGAAATCAAACTGCTCACCGACTCTTTCAGATAAAGCCATGGACATACGCGACACAGACCGATTAGCGCGCGAACGACTGAAACACGCCATCACCAGAGAACGAATTCTCACTAAAACAAATATTCAAACAACAATGAAGAACATCACATTAGACATTTCGAAAGCCGCCCAATTCCTCAGCGAGGGCGCAGTGAAGAGTTTTGAACCCCAAGTGAAAGCCGCTCAGGCCGCATTAGAAGACGGTACCAGTCCGGGCAATGATTTCCTCGGCTGGCTCCATCTGCCCACAGAAATCACACCCGAATTTCTCGATGAAGTACAGGCTTGCGCCGATGTGCTGCGCGCCAACTGCGAGGCCGTGGTGGTTGCTGGTATCGGCGGCAGTTACCTCGGTGCCCGTGCCGTGATTGAGGCCCTCGGCAACTCCTTCGCCTGGTTGCGCCGCGACGAGAAGAACCCGACCATCCTCTTCGCCGGCAACAACATCGGCGAGGACTACCTCTCTGAACTGACCGAATACCTGGCCGACAAGAAATTCGGCGTCATCAACATCTCGAAGTCGGGTACCACCACCGAGACCGCCCTCACCTTCCGTCTGTTGAAGAAACAGTGTGAGGCACAGCGCGGCAAGGAAGAAGCAAAGAAAGTAATCGTGGCCGTGACCGACGCTAAGCGTGGTGCCGCACGTACATGCGCCGACAAAGAGGGGTATAAGAGCTTCATCATCCCCGACAACGTAGGTGGTCGTTTCTCTGTGCTCACACCGGTGGGTCTGCTGCCTATCGCCTGTGCCGGATTCGACATCCGTCAGTTGGTGGCCGGCGCCCAGGATATGGAGAAAGCCTGCGGACAGGATGTGGCTTTCGACGAGAATATCGCCGCTCAGTATGCCGCCGTGCGCAACGGACTGTATCAGGCCGGCAAGAAGATTGAAATCATGGTCAACTACCAGCCCAAGCTCCACTTCATGTCAGAGTGGTGGAAACAGCTCTACGGCGAGAGCGAGGGTAAGGACAAGAAGGGTATCTTCCCCGCCAGCGTGGATTTCACCACCGACCTGCACTCCATGGGACAGTGGATACAAGACGGCGAGCGCACCATCTTCGAGACAGTCATCAGCATCGAGGAGCCCAACCGCAAACTGCTCTTCCCCGAGGATGAGGAGAACCTCGACGGTCTGAACTTCCTCGCCGGCAAGCGTGTGGACGAGGTGAACAAAATGGCTGAGCTGGGTACTCGTCTGGCTCACGTGGATGGCGGTGTGCCCAATATCCGCATCTCTGTGCCGAAACTCAACGAGTATTACATCGGACAGTTGATTTATTTCTTCGAGATTGCCTGCGGCATCAGCGGCAACGTGCTGGGCGTGAACCCGTTCAACCAGCCGGGTGTAGAGGCCTACAAGAAGAATATGTTTGCCCTGCTCGACAAACCTGGTTACGAGGAAGACAGTAAAGCCATCAAAGCAAGATTAGCTGCTGAATAAAAAAACGAGCCCCCACCCCTTCCCTCCCCGAGGGGAGGGTGTGGTTACTAATACACTCAACCCTCAAATGATCAAAGCAGTGCTCTTCGACATGGATGGAGTCATCTACGACTCCATGCCGCACCATGCAATAGCGTGGGAGTCGTCGATGAAACAATACGGACTGCACATGAGCCGTTCCGACGCCTACCGCTATGAGGGGATGCGCGGCGTGGAAACCATCAAACAACTCGCACGCCAGCAATGGCAGCGCGAGTTGACTGATGAGGAGGCACAGGAGATGTATGACGAGAAATCGGCACGTTTCGCAGCTCAAGGTCCCGCACAGAAGATGCCTGGTGTGCAGCACTTGATGGAGTTCCTCAAATCATCGGGCATCACCATTTGCGTAGTCACAGGCAGCGGACAGCATACCCTGCTCGACCATCTCGAAGAGGAGTTCACGGGTCTGCTTCACAAGGAACTGATGGTGACCGCCTTTGACGTACGACACGGCAAGCCTGCCCCCGACCCCTATCTGATGGGACTGAAGAAAGCGGGTGTGCAAGCCGATGAGGCCATCGTGATAGAAAACGCCCCGCTCGGGGTGCGTGCCGCCAAAGCAGCCGGCATCTTCTGTCTGGCTGTCAACACCGGTCCCCTACCCGACCAAGCACTCTACGACGAGGGGGCAGATATCGTGGTCAAGACGATGGCCGAGGCGGAGAGGTTTTTGGGGACGATTTTGGGGGCAAGGGGCAAGGAGCAGGGGACATGAGAATAGTTCTTTTGGGGGTATTTTGGGGGCAAGGGACTGGGAACAAGGACGAAGGGGATAACAAGTTGGGACGCGGCATGCCGCATCCACATTGAAATTGATAAGAAACGATGACAGCATTCAAACAACCCATCAGAAACAAACATCTCGTATGGCTACTATCAGCCATTTTAGTCCTTTGCGGTTGCGGCAGCGACGACGGGGTGGTGGCGTATGACCGCGACTTCACACAAGTGTCATATTCCGTGAAACCCGCCTTCGACCTGCAACGTTTCTACACGGTGCGCGTCATCTATACTGACTTTCACGGCCAACAGCACGAAGAGGTCATTGAGAACAGTACCGAATGGTCATATAAGGAGAAAGAGAGTGGTCACCATCCTATCCAATGCCGCATCATCGCCACCGCCAAGAGCGCAGAGCAGTACGGCACGCTCGACCGCGAAGTCTACGCCTTCACTTGGGAATATACCATCCATTGGCATCAAGAAAAGAGCGGTGCCAAATCCCTCCAGCCTTCAGCGCTGGGACGAAGTGTGAAGCGCGATGAGGTGACAACCTATTTGGCAGAGAACCCGACCATCATCCTTCTCGATTTTAATCAGCCGTAAAACAACATCTGCAATGTCCGTTCAACATTGCAGATGTTTTTTATAGTCTACTCTTTTGCTTTTTTTACTTTTTAACTCTTTTACTTTTTTACTTTTAAAAAGAGATCTCAGCGGAACCGAAGCAGCGGTGGTGCTGCTCATCGTAGATGACGCAGAACTGTCCGGGAGCCACGCCGTGGATGGGTTGTGCTGAATGCACGAGGTAACCCTCCTGGGATGGTTCGAGCGTGGCAGGATGGTATTCGGGTGTGTGGCGAATTTTGAATGTCACGCGTTGGGGCAACGTGGTGCCGGCCTCAGGCGTGAGGAAATGGAAGTCGCGGATGGCGAAATCCTGCTTGTAGGCAGTCTGAGGGTCATAGCCTTTGCTCACATAGAGAATATTGTGCTCCATGTCTTTCTTGACTACGAACCACGGTCCGCCGCCAAAACCCAAGCCATGTCGCTGGCCGATGGTATGAAACCAGAGTCCTTTATGTTGCCCTATCCTCTTCCCTGTCTCCCACTCCATCACCTCACCAGGCTGTTCGCCGAGATAGCTCCTCAGATAATCGTTGTAGTTGATTTTGCCGAGGAAACAGATGCCTTGTGAATCCTTCCGCTTGGCATTCACCAGATGTTCACGTTCGGCAATCTCGCGCACCTCACCTTTCATATAATGACCGATGGGGAAAAGGGCCTTCTTCAACTGCCAGTCGTAAATCTGCGCGAGGAAGTCGGTTTGGTCCTTCACCGGGTCGGGCGATGTGACCAGCCATTTATATCCGTCGATGACCTCGGTCTGCGCATAATGACCGGTCGCGATGAGGTCGTAGTCGTGGCCCATCTTCTCGTCGAACGCGCCAAACTTAATCAACCTGTTGCACATCACATCAGGATTCGGGGTGAATCCCGCCTTCACCTTCTCCATCGTATAGCGCGTCACCTGGTCCCAATACTCTTGGTGACAGTCCACCACTTGCAGGCGGCAACCGTATTTGGCTGCCACGGCGGTGGCCATCTCCAAGTCCTCCTCTGACGAGCAGTCCCATTCCTCCTCTTCTTCGGGGCCTATTTTGATATAGAAACAATCAGGGTGGAGTCCGATTTTTGCGAACTCATACACCACCACCGAGCTATCGACGCCACCGGAGAGCAGTACTGCAATACGCTTGTCTTGTAACTCTTCGATTTTCATAGGTGCAAAAATAAGATTTTTGTTGCATCCATGCAAAAAAAAGAAAATAATTCTGTAAATTTGCACACAAATCTATATCATACCATCAACCATCATGCCTACCGTACAACTAAAAAACGAGCACCTCACACTTGAGGTATCCACCCAGCAATTCTCCTCCCATCTCTTTTGGGATGTCAATGAAAAGGAGTTGGATGTGGATAAATATCCGGCTTTCGTTATTCAACGTGTTTTAGAACACGGAGAAATGAACGATTGGTGTCTCATCAACTCTATTTATGGTTTGGATAAGATTGTTGAAATATGTAAAACACTCCGCACTCTCGATCCTGTATGTCTATCGTTTATCTGCACTATATCACACACGAATAAGGAGGATTACAGATGTTATCATACCAAGCAATCGAACCCCACACTCTGGAACTCTTAAAGCGTCTGTTCCAAGAGCCATTGTTTTCTGGCACTCGTTTAGTGGGAGGAACAGCTCTCGCCTTACAATTTGGGCATCGCATATCCGTTGACTTAGACTTTTTTGGCGAAATAGAACATGATACAGCTATTATCACTGATGTCGTTTCTGGGATAGGGAAAACGGTTGTTGGAAGATGTACAGACAGAATCAAGACGCTTTATCTTGATCATATAAAAATAGACTATATCGACTACTCCAAGTACCCCTGGATAGACACTCCTGTTATAGAAGATAACATAACACTGGCTTCACCACGAGACATAGCAGCCATGAAAATAAATGCAATTGAAGGCAGGGGAACGAGAAAGGATTTTGTAGATATGTTTTATTTATTAAAGCATTTCTCATTGTCGGATATTCTATCCTTCTATATGGCAAAATACCCAGAACATTCGGAGTATCGTGCATTATTAAGCTTAACATACTTTGAAGACGCGGAAACGGCACCCATGCCAACCATGCTGACCGATACAAGATGGGATGAAATAAAGGAAACTATTTGTAAAGAAGTGGAAATATATAATAAAAAAAGATTAAACCTATAACCTTCAATCAACATGCCTACCGTACAACTAAAAAACGAGCACCTCACGCTTGAGGTATCCACCATGGGAGCCGAGCTCCAGAGTATCAAAGACAACGACGGCCGCGAATATCTGTGGCAGGCCGACCCCGCCATCTGGGGACGCCACTCACCCATCCTCTTCCCCATCGTCTGCGGACTGTGGGAGGGCAAATACCGCATCGACGGCTATGAATACCGCATGGAACGCCACGGATTCGCCCGCGACACTGAGTTCACCATTGTCCGCCAGAGCGAGACGCGCGTGACCATGGCCATGCACGACACCACCGAGACGCACCGTCTCTACCCCTGCCATTTCAATCTGGGCGTGACCTATCGCCTCACCGGGCACAAGATACATATCATCTGGCATGTGGAGAACACCGACAACAACGAGATTCACTTCCAGATAGGCGGTCATCCCGCGTTCTACGTGCCGGGCGTGAAGGACGGCGCGCCGCTCAAGGGCAAACTCCGCTTCGACGACACCAGCATTGTGGAACGTGTGTTTGGCGACGTGAACGGTTGCATCCGCCCCGGACGATTCCCCCTTGACACACGCGACGGCATCTGGGAGTTTGACGAGGAGAGTTTCAAGAACGACGCCGTCATCATCGACCGCTGCCAGTTGAACGAGGTGGCATTGTTAAACGAATCTGAAGAGCCTGTGGTCACCGTACAATTCAAATCGCCCGCCGTGGGCATTTGGAGTCCTTACGGCAAGCATGCCCCCTTCGTGTGCATCGAACCGTGGTACGGCATCCACGACAAGGCCTATTACCAAGGCGACTTCAAAGAGAAGCAATACATGAACCACCTGCAGCCCGGTGCCTCTTTCATGAGCGAATACACCATCGAGATACATTGAACGGAGAACATTTAAATGAATGCGAATTATGAAAACAAACAAGATTAGAATCGTAGTTGTGCTCTGGACCATGCTGGTACCCCTGTTAGCAGCAAACGGCGGAGACAAGAAGACCGTAAATAAGGTTGAATCGACGGAGATTACAACGAATATGGAAAGCGTGATCAATGTGCCCTCTTCACCATTCAAAAAATTCGTCATCGTGACCATCGAAGATGCGGGGCTCTACAAGAAGGCAGACAAGAACAGCCCGACAATGGTCAGGTGGGATGAGGCTGACTGCGAGAGCGACTTTTGTGAAATGGTTTATCAGTGGTCGAACCAACCCGACAAACCCGGATTTGAAATGAGCACCGATTTAATGGCTTACGAAGGAAAAGTCTTTCCCGTGCTCGGCGAAGAAGGTCAATTCTATAAGGTATATACTTTCAGCAAATGGTGCGATATTGAAAGTGCTTACATCCCCAAAGACTGTGTCGGTGAAATCGAAAGCGCACCCATCAATGCAGAAATGCTTGAAGCGGAAGATGCTCCCAATTTATACCGTGTTATTAAAGACGGTAAGTACAAGGACATCGTTCTTGTCGACGAGTACGACGAACTCAATGGAGAGACTTTTCATGTAGGTGTGCTGAAAGACGGTATCGTGGGCATTCCGGTAGATTGCTACATTGACAGTTATCTGGACATTAGCCAGAAAGAAGACCTTGTCATCCACGAGGCCGAAGATGGCTTAATCATCAGGTACAATAAGAGTTTGGCAGTCATAAGTGATGGAGAGCCCCGTCAACTCGATCCGAAAAAATTCAGTGCCAAACATATAGAAAAGATTATAAACAAAGTGGCAAAGAAACAGTCCAAGTACGTCAATTACATGTACCATTTCCCTGTTATGGGACTGGAGTATTTCAATTACAAAGTAAAGTAATACGACCCCTCAATACGGCGCCCGGTATTTGCCCTCGTCTTTGTCTTCAAGCATATTGAGATAGGAATTGTAGCGCGACTGGGCGATATAATGGTCTTCTACGGCTTTGAGCACAGCGCAGCCGGGCTCGTGCGTGTGGGTGCAGTTGCCAAAGCGGCAATCGGCCGAGAAACGGAATATCTCACGGAAATAATGGCATATCTCCTCAGGCTCCATGTTGAAGGTGCCAAAGCCCTTGATGCCCGGCGTGTCGATGACCCAGCCGCCCGCGGGCAACCGCAGCATCTCGCTGAAGGTGGTGGTGTGGGTGCCCGTGTTGTGCGCATCAGAAATCTCGGCAGTACGCAGGTGCACGCCGGGAATGAGACGGTTGAGCAGGGTTGACTTCCCCACCCCGCTGTTGCCGCTGAAGAGGGTGATGCGGTCTTTCAGTTTCCCCTCCAAAGCCTCCACGCCCTCGCCCGTAGCGGCCGAGAGAGCCACGCACTCATAGCCGATGGTCTCGTAGAGCGTCATCATCGACCGCTGCCAACTGAACGAGGTGGCATTGTTAAACGAGTCTGAAGAACCTGTGGTCACCGTACAATTCAAATCGCCCGCCGTGGGCATTTGGAGTCCTTACGGCAAGCATGCCCCCTTCGTGTGCATCGAACCGTGGTACGGCATCCACGACAAGGCCTACTACCAAGGCGACTTCAAGGAGAAACAGTACATGAACCACCTGCAGCCCGGCGCCTCGTTTATGAGCGAATACACGATCGAGATGGGGTGAGGAATGACATGAAAAAACGGAAAAAGCGGACACAGAGCACGACCTTGGATGCGTTCAAGGCCATGCGACGCGGAAGCCGGGAAGCTGAGATGGAGCTTCTCGGCCCCGGTTTCCATTCGTCACATAAGATACACCGCTCGAAAAAGACCTACACACGGAAGGAGAAACACAAGAAGATTGAAGATTGAAGTTGGAAGATTGAGGTTTCACTCGATTATCGGCTGCACCTCGGCATACTGAAAGCACGCTTTCATCTGCACTCGGTTTGCACGATAATTGTAGTTTATGATTACAATTGTAGGGGCTTACTTTATATATGCGGCATGAGGACAACAATAAAAACAACGGATTGCACTAATTGCACCAAAACCCTCTGGCCGAACTCCGCACTCTTCCCCTGACATCTAAAACACGGATACAAAAACAATATAATATGAAGAAACTTTTTCTCATTTTGATTTGCATATTCTACACGTCATTGGTCTCAGCGCAGGATTATAGAATCTTTGCCGGGCGAGACCATACTGTATTTATTGGCAAATGGGCTTCGCCCTACGACTTGGAATCGATTTGGAATAAGTATGGCGAGTACGGCAGCAAATATAAAGATAAATCGATATGGAATAATTATGGCGACTATGGCAGCAAATACAAAGACTCGTCGCCATGGAACGCCTATTCGTCAAACCCGCCGGTGATGGTTGATAAAAACGACAGAGTGGTTGGCTACCTCACTTGTGGATATAAAGCCGATTATAAAATCCGTGAACTGATGAAATACATCGTTGAACATTTTGATGAAGTGGCAAACGACCCGACGGAGTTTTATAATAAAAAAGCGCGTTATCTAATACTCTGACTTATTCATTGACTTGCCCCAAAAATTTGCATGAAAAAGAATGTCACGGCGAGAGTTGTTCCGTAAAGTGACAACGACCACCAAGGGACTTGCCCTCACGATGGTCACCCCAGACGGCATCAAAGCCAACATATAATCCGACATCATACCCAAAGTCATTACGACAGATGACTTATTTGGTTAATCTGCGTCCTCACGTCAGTCAAAGATAACACCTGGATTCCTTTCGCTCGGGGATTTCCAGTCGAGGTTGAAGCCATAACGTAGTATCATCTTTTTCATACCCCAAATCCAGTGGCACAGCCCCATCATGTAATTCTTCGGAGGAAACACGAAGTCTATATAGGCGTTGAGTTTCCTGTCAAGTTCCCGTGGAATGTCTTCTGACAAAGGCACGGAGACCTTGTTATCAATCTCTTTGAAGAATTCTTGTCCTTCTTTAAAAAAGGGGTAAAGAGTTTTCCCGGCAAGGTAATTCATTGGCGGGAAATCCACCTCGATGACGGCTTCCGGGTCAATCATCCGTGCCAGTTTATCGAGCAGTAGAGCCACCCGCACCAACTCAAGGTTGAAACATTTTTGCGTACTATCCTCATACATAGGGTCACCCGGTATAAATAGGCCAGACTTTTTCATCGTGATTAGCACTTCCGGCTCCATTGCAATATACATGAGATGGGCTTCCGTGTTCGCCACCACACTGAGCATTGCGCCCAACCGCCGATTATTACGGTCGAAGAAACCGCTTAAATCCTTGACTCTCAACACCGCGTCAAAATTCACGACATCCGGAGAAGACAGGTCTTCTTTGGTAAATGTTATTTGTGTCATTTGCTCTTCGATTTGTTTGTTATGTCCTTTTGCTTGTCTAAATCTATCTCATTCTTCTACATAATCACAAGCGAGTAATCGTCATGGCCTATCAGCCCTCTCTTCAGTAAACCTCGAATGTGATTTCTTAGGAATGAACCATTTGGGCAATTTTGGAGTTTTCTAATAACATCATACTTAAAATCAATCACACCCATTGCTTGCGCTGTTTTTATAAAGTTGCTGTTTTTTGTCTGTGCACTGACTGCGTCTTGCAATTCATCAGCAAATAGGTCAGAATGAGCTATTTCATACATCATCAAGATATAATGAGCCAAAGTGTCACTGGCAGCAAAGACGAGGCTATCACCGTCAATTTTAAAACGCCCCTTTCTAAAACCTTCTTTCTTTAGTGGGTCTTTGCAATTAATCAGATAAGGGGGAGAGTTAAAATCAGCAAGGCGAGTAAATGAATGTTGCAACTTATCTGATATTTTGTTATAACAAAAAGCGACACTATCTCCATAGCTGAGCCATGATCCATCTTTCCATACAGCTACCAATGTGGCAAACGAACCTTCATCATAAAATTTATTCAAAAACATTCCGCCTAATGCCTTCGCATCAGCTTCGCGTTCGTTATAAAAAGGTTCCCAGATTCCATCTATCCACGTGTCGAAAGCCTCAAAACACTCTATTGGCTCATCAGGCAACTGCTTAACAAGATAATCTGACCAGTCGCCTGCAAACACGCCACCTCCGCCAGCACCATCCGACACCGCAACGACCTCATTACGGGCGATAACAGCATCCTCATTAGTGATGTCATCTATAAATTTCGCTATTGATATGGCTCTCATCATTTAGGGCTAATGTTTGTGGGGGTTCCAATGTCCATCAGTTGCATCAGTCTACTGGTATCCACATTCACAGACATGGCTACGTGCCTCACGTTTCCTGTCTGTAAATGCATCTTTGTCTCAATGTCTGCATTATATCGCTCCGGCAACAAACTTGACATATCGTAAAGCAGTTCTGAATATTTGTTTCCTTTCAGTTCTGCTTTTCCTACAGGTAACAATATTTGTTCTACAGTATTAGGTGTGATGTGAATATTCCATAACAGCACATTGCCGTCATTAGTAAACATGGATTTCAACTCATTGGCCTGTTGTATTATTTGTTCTCGTGTTGCATCTGTAAACTGTCCATCTGTAATATTGATAATAGTAGGAGGATAGCAATCCTTATCATGATGCGCTTCCATCCATTTTTCAAGTAATTGTTTTGCCTTAGCAAATGCTTTATGTACATGGGTCCAACGCCCGTCACATTTTGCCTCCAGCCATTGGTTCTTTTCAATTTCCTTAACCTGAGTGCCCTTGCGCGTTCTAACTTCCTCTCGAACAGTTATCTTTTTATATGGATTATCCTTTATCTCTTTTGGCGTTACAAAATCACGCCCAGCCAAAGTGCCGTTCCATCCGCTATACACCTCATGTCCGTAGCCTATTACGGCAATGTCGTAATAGTGTCTTACCTCGTCCATTTTAATGCACCTAAGTACCAAATCGTATATTTGCTTGTTGACGATTCGTGCCACAGCCTCAGCCAACGATATCTGCTCACCATATAGATTTGTCATACGTTTCATTGATACCGACTGATCCACTAAGAAGATAAATGCCGTAGGCGTATTCCTCGTAATCTGTGCCGTATAGGGATTCTTGATTTGAAGCGCCTTAGTCTTTGATGGGATAGGAATACCAAAGTTCCCGATGTTCTTGATATACTCCAACGGGATGAAGTGCTTCACCAATATCTCAGCCTGAAAGTATGGCTGCTCCTCTTCTGGCAGGTCAAAGTGTGTGCGGGCTTTCACTGACAGAAAGTGAATCTGTTTAAAGTCCGAAATCGTTGTACCGATATTTGGTTGGATTGTATATTTTGCTGCATTAAGATTGGCATATAAACTATCATTCCAATAAATAACCTCCGGATCAATCTCTAAAATTACGGGATTGGATATCCTACCATCTTTCATCGCCACATACATCATTGGATGCTGTGCGGTAAAGCTTACTCTCACATAATCCTCTAGATTCCTACTACAATCCAATTGCCTCGAAGCAATACTGCCACCAGGTTTGTTAATCTTAATGCCTTTTCGATTACAATCCATCCAAGAATAAAGACCTCCATTCTTAATGATTGATTCCAAATTGTCTCTATCAGTGAAGTGATACAACTTAGTTATTCTGTGTCCATCAAGCACAGCCTTAAATTCCAGCCAATTACTTTTCTTCTCCATAGCAGTTTCATTTAATCATTAAACAAGTCCAATTGAACATTATTGCCTCTCTGCGCAGACTTTTTCTTTTCAACAAGAGAGGATATATCCTCTGCAAATGCAGGCTTCTTCTCTCCGTATGGATAGATACCTTCCACATAAGCCCTAATCAACGAGGCATGGGACAACGGCTTCTTTGGATTATCCACGTCAGCATTCGTGTCATAGTCTAACAGGACAATAATCTTGCCCTCATCGTTTGCTTTCTTTAAGCGCTCTATGATGTGTGACACCTTATTCTCTAACACCCAACGATAAACGGGTATATATATCAACTTTCGTGCCTCAATGTAGCCAAGGAGTTCCGTCCCATTCACGCCCTTACGATGTCCAAGTGGCTTGCCATATCTACGTACGGTCCGCTTCAGACCTTTCATGGTGTCATTCTGAAAAAGCAACGTATCCACATCTGCTCCTTCAAAAACCTTCAGTCCTTGCCAGATAGCCTCCACACAAGTTGCCGTATAGCCCTCGCTGAACGGCACAGGAATGCCACCATGCGGATAAAACGGACTCAGTTTGACTAAGCCATCCTCCGCCCCACTCGTTACATCTGCCAGAATTGCATCAGGATACTTCTTCAATATCGTGGCAGGCTTCTTCCGTTTCGATTCAATGATAATCATGGCTCAATCTTTTTTAGAATAACCCTACGCCCACCCCTGTCAGGACCGTCACGACGTATAACCCCTTTCGATTGCAAAGTATTTAAGTCACGGCGAATGGTTCTGGCATCAACTCCTAACAAGGCTGCCAGCGTGGCGGACGTTTCTAGGACATTTTCTAGGACATTTTCTAGGACATTCCATTGACCCGTCTCTACAAGCCGATCAACGATTCTCCTCTGACGTTCAGTGAGTTGACACGCCGAAATGCCATCTATGCTTTCTAGGACATCTTGATGTCCGTGATTCACATAATTCCTCTTAAATGATACTCTGACACCGCCACAGAAATTTTCAACTTCAGGCATGGGTAGCCCTGCCTCCTCAAAGCCCTCACGTATTTTCTTATAGCCACGCCCCCAAGCATCGATGAAACCCGCCTTGAAGAAAGCATTGGCAATATTTTTGTTACGTGGACGTGAAGAGTGTTGCCCTAAAAGAGTTTCAAGTGTGTAGCCAGCAGGAAGTTCACCATCATTCCAGACCTCCGCATGGTCGTTCCATACACGCATCTGGATATGCACACCGGTATAGTCCTTATGTATAATAGCATTATAGAGTATCTCGCGCAAAGCCTCTTCAGGCACCTCAAGTTTCTCAATACGATTCATCCCTTTGAAGGTGATGGGCATAATCAGATATTTAGCCTTTAAAAGATCGATGACTCTGTCCGCCATCTGAATGATGTTGCCCTCAACCACATCCTGAAACATGAGGTCCGCCTCGTCAACGCCAAAGCGGCCGATATGGAATCTCACGCTGGTGAAGTACTTCTGAGGTCTTTTGGCAAAAAGCAATAGTGCCGCATTCTTCAGCTTCCCGTCTTCGTTAATGAGGTCCAGGTTCTGAAGCAGCATCTCAATGGGCATATTCCGCTCCTCGTTAGTGATACGTCCATTCTCATAGCCCTTTCGCAAGAAATATTCTATTGCAGCTTTGTCCAAATCGTCTATCGTTGCACTGTCATTGGGGATGTCATCCCACGAGCGCCCCATCTTCTTCAAAATAAACTGCTGTAGCGCAGGACCACGCAATTCCTGCATCGTACTCCCTGAGCGACAATAGTACTTCCCTTTGTAATTGATGGGAATATTGCTGGGTTCTATCTCCACCTCGATAAACTCCAGTCCATCCTGCTCATACAGGTTCACATCCGCCACGATGCCCATTGTCGTGACAATCTTATTGGGGATGTCCTCCATCAGCCTGTCCACGTTGTCAAGGCCAATGATTTCATGCTCATCATTCACGCCGAAGTACATCACCGCTCCTTGTGCATTTGCAAATCCGCAAATCCACGCCAGATATTTATCGTGCCAGCTTTCCTTGTATTCCACATTCTGGCTCTCTTTTGGTTTCATCTTTGCCATATATTTATAACGTTTTAAATCGTTGCTTTATTACCATCCCAATCACTCCACTTTGCCTTTAGGCAGCTTTGAGCCTGCTTATTCCCATACTCCAAGCATACTTTGGAAGAAAGGACTAAGTTTCACCAAACCATCTTACGCCCTACTTGCTACATCTGCCAAGATTGCATCAGGAAACTCTTTTAATATCGTTGCTGGTCTTTTTCGTTTAGATTCTATGATAATCATAATAATTGTCTTCGTTCTTTCAGATTGTTAATAAGCATATAGATACACTCAAAAAACACATAATAAATTGCTATAGGTAAAATAGCTAAAAGACATCCCCATAGGCAACTTTCAGTGTTCCCATCCTTTTTAACATAATCGCAATAGTAAAAAATCCAAGCGAATAAACCAATACAAAATCCCCATCCGATACCACTCCAAATCTCGTCAGCAAGAATTAAGATAAAGATTATGGTTAGTATATGTAACAATAGTGCAGCTTGCCAACCTGTTGATTTGTTAGGTTTTTTGTTGTCTTCAAATAGTACTCTTAAGGGAGTTGTACTATCCTCAGAATTAAATGAATATAAGGAAGTAGTTATATTTAATGAAGATGTTCCAGGACTATAAATTATTAGTTCAATAATTAACACATTGATAGGGGTAAGCTGCTTTTCTTTTAAATGGAAATACAAATCTTTACACGCTTCTTCAAATAGTAATATATAATTAGTTATCTTTCCAATGATAGGAGGAATATTATTGAAGACTTCAGATTCTTGTATATTTTCATAGTCATTTTTAGAGAATAACAATCTGCCATCTGCACCATATTTAGCTAATAAGTTATTATTGACAAACACAATACTTAAAGATAACAATATAGATAGAATTGAAAAATCATCAATGTGTTCATCAAAAATCTCCTCACTCCGCTGTGGATGGGAAAAATCAGGGGAACCATTTTCGCGAGATTTTTGACCTATCATTGCAGGTACAAACATTCCATCATAATCTACAAGGACAAGAGAACCATCTTCACGAACCAAGATGTTATCCGGCTTTAAGTCGCCATGAGCAAACGGTTGCGTAACAAGCCATTCCGCCAAATGAAAAAAGGCTGTCAATAATGCTTCAATCTTTTCTTTTTCTTCGATATTCTCACGTAAATATTTATCGAGCGTCTTGCCTTCCACCCAATCCATCAGCAACACGGGGAACTCCGTTTCCGTGGTTTGGTCTGTATCTACAAACAATTCTTTTTCTAAATAACGGATGGAGAGAATGTATGGAGATGATACATCTTTCAATTCTTTTGCAATCTCACGATAAGCCTCCGCCCGTCCTTCCTGCTCTTTTGTGAAGCACTTTATTGCATAGAATTTTCCACTCCGTTCATCTTTCATCTTAAAAACCACAGCGAAGTTGCCACCTGTCATTACAGGCAGCCCATCATCACCGAATACAGGTCTCAGATAACTCAGTTCCTCGAAGTTATCCTCTGATGATTTAATTGCGTCTATGTATTCTGATATAAGCGGATAGTTCATATTACAGTCCCTCCATAAACATTATCTTTCTTAAACTTTTGCTACATGAAATAATTCTATTTTCTTAATCTATATAGCAGGTACTTTCTCTTGACCAATAACAATTATTCTCATCAGCATATCCTATACGTATATCTCCACCACATGCCATATCACCATCACCATAGTCCCAGAAGATACGGACTTCTGCGATATCTCCTACACCTATAACATATAATAAATCACAACAGCTTTCAAGTTTTTCAAAATCCGCAATATACTTTGAATTTAAATATTTATCTTTAACCAAGTTAATAAGCCAACGATTTTGGTCTTGCAAATTGTTTCCATTTGTATTTTGACTTGTACAAGTATAAAGAACACGTTCACCTTTCAGGTTAAGATGACCTCCTGAGAGTGTTTTAATTGTACCTTCATTAATTACTTCAAAAGCCTCAACACCCATAAAAGAAGGGGGAACCTTATATGTAAATCTGGAAAAAAAATTGCTTTTCTTATAAACACATACATCATAATTGTATCTAGTGATAAAATTACCAAAACAATCTTTTTCTTTTATTTCAACAGGAGTTACTCCAATTACAGTCTCTCCATAATGATTCATTGTGCCATTGAACTGAATAGGATATTCAATTCCGTCTATGGACAACAACATACTTATTCCTCCTCGTTTGCATAATATATAAGAAGATTTTATGTTTATTTCTTCATATTGAGATACCCTTTGATATGTATAATCATTTATATAGCATTGTCTCTTGAAACTATAAAACCTATAATTACCTTCTGATACTTCAAAGATGAATATGCCCTCTTTTAAACTTATTATTTTGTTATAATCTGTTGGAAGTTTGCATTCTTTTAGAGATGTAAGATCCACGGCAAATTTATAATCATTGTTTCGATTATATAAAATATTATGTTTACATACAATAAACTTATCAAAATAATATTCTTTAATATCGTTTTGAATAAAAGGTATTACAACCTTTAAGTCTTTATTAAGTAGACCATAATAACCCGATTTCTTACATTTCAAATAAAAATCATCACCAACTATTATCGCAGAAATATCTTGATAAAAGAAATCTAATATAATACGATTATTATCATCAACTATTCCATAGCTACCTGCATTATTCTCAGCAATAAACAAAGTTCTTATTGTTCCAATTGGTAACAATTGTTTATACCAATGAATGTCTAATAAATCTTTGGGATTAGATATGATTGCCGCATCTTTATATTTATATCCTTGAAGAGAATAATCCAAAAAAGATCTTTTATCACTAATTATACAAGATGTGCTTTGTTGCAGTGTATGATCTACAAATTCTATGCACTTATAATGTAGAGGTAACAACTCATTATTTATTTTATCAAATATAGAATAACACCCTTCACTGACCTTAAATGGAACCAAAAGTATTGGCTTATTTAAAACGAACTTCCCATATTTTTCGGGTATTACCCCATCATAATATACCGTAAGAAACAGAAGAAATAAGAAATCAAGAACTCTATTCCCTGTCGGCATAATATCTTTTATGAATTGACTTTTACTAATATCATGATAATCATCTGATGATAAGTGGTGATTTCTTCAATTTGTGTAATTTGATG
>CAMJFC010000043.1 GCA_946404865.1 uncultured Prevotellaceae bacterium | reverse complement strand
ACGAACTCTGCGACCGCTGGGGCATCTACGTGATGGATGAGGCCAACCAGGAATCTCACGGCTACGGCTATGCCAACGAAGAAATGGGGCACGACGCAGCTTGGCGGAATGCTCATGTTGACCGTGCTGAATCTTTGGTAAAGCGTGATTTCAACCATCCTTGTGTCATTCTCTGGAGCCTTGGCAATGAGGGAGGCATAGGCCCCAATATCCAGGCCATGCATGACAAGGTTTGCGAACTCGACTCCACCCGCCTGCCTTTCTATGACTGCCATCCCCGCTATTCTGCTCTCCACGACCATGGCTATCCTTCGCCAGAAGATCTACGCCGCGAGGCTGAGAAGGAAACGGAGAAACCGCTTATTGCCAGGGAGTATGCCCATGCTATGGGCAACTCGATGGGTAATCTGCAAGAATATTGGGATGTCATTTACAATGACAGCAGTATCGCCGGTGCTGCCGTGTGGGATTGGGTTGATCAGGGGCTTCTGAAGAAAGACGGCGATACTGTGTATTATGCCTATGGGGGTGACTACGGAGACAAGCCTAATCTTGATGCCTTTTGCATCAACGGACTCTTGGCCCCTGACCGTAAGCCCCATCCGCATTATTATGAGGTGCAGCATGTCTATCAGCCACTGCAATTCACGCTGAAAAACGGCCAACTCACAATCATTAATCGCGACTGTTTTACGGATATAAGTGAGTACGACATTACCTGCGATACCGTTGTTTACGATGGAGAGCGCTTGCTTAACGTCTGTGCCCACTTAAGGGCAGACAAACCCTGGGCAAAGAAAGGCTTTGTGGTGGCAAGCGAGCAGTTTGTCCTCACTCCATATGTGTTCCCCAAGGCTGCCACCCCCATAGATAATGTTTCTACAAAAGGCATCACCGTCGAAGGCAATACCCTCACGTCGTGGATTGTTGATGGCCGCGAGATGTTGAAGGCGCCTCTTGAACCATATTTCTGGAAGCCAGAAAATGACAACCAGCATGCTGCCGGTTTTGCCGGTCGTGTAGCCATGTGGAAGGAAGTAACTGATGTCAAAGTGAAATACACTGTCATTGATGACCACAGCATCCTTGTCGATGTGGACTACCAGCCCACGGCCGGCGACAGACCCGTCATCCCTAAGTTAGGCATGCGGATGCGCATACCTGCCGACATGACCCGTATCGAGTATTATGGTCGCGGACCATGGGAGAACTATCCGGATCGCAAGCGCAGTGCGTTTATTGGACATTACACCATGCCACTTTCTGAATTTGAGACAGAATACGTGCATCCACAAGATAACGGCTGTAGGACAGACGTACGTTGGTTCTGCATAGCCAACAAAGAACAAGCCCTTCGCATCGATGGCTTGCAGCCGCTCTGCATCCGTGCCTGGGACTACGGAGAAGAGGATTTAGAAAGTGTCCGTCATTCCCATGAAATCCAGCGCGGCCGTTTTGTCAATTTGAACATCGACCTCAACATACATGGTGTTGGCGGCATCGACACATGGGGCCGACGCACACTACCGCAGTACACGATAGATGGCAATCAACCCTATCACTACAGTTTTATTCTAAGCAGTTATTGTTTGGAGGAGTGCAAATAATAAAAAAGTTCCTTGCTAATAGGATTGGCTGCAAGGAACTTCATTTTTTCAATAAACTCTTTCGCCAAAGATGGCTGTGCCGATGCGCACCATGGTAGAACGGTGTTTGACAGCCAGCAGGTAGTCGTGGCTCATGCCCCAGCTGCGCTGGCTGAAAGCTGGGTCGTCAGCAAAGAAATCTCGTTTCACCTCATCGAAGAAATCTGACGCCAGTTGAAATTCTGCATGAATCTGTGCTTCATCCTCCACATATGACGCCATCATCATCAGGCCAGCAATCTGAACATGTTGCAAGGTCCGCCATTCACCCTCATTCAAAAATTGCCTGCAAGCATCAAGCGACCATCCGTATTTTGTCTCCTCCTCAGCGATATGAAGTTCGAGCAGAACGGGAATTGTGCGGTTGCACTTGGCCGCTTGTTTCTCAATTTCCAACAGCAGTTTATAAGAGTCAACGGCATGAATCATGGCCACAAACGGAGCGATGTATTTCACCTTGTTGGTCTGGAGATGCCCGATGAAATGCCATTGGATGTCATCGGGTAACGCCTCATGTTTCCGTGTCATCTCTTGCACGTGGCTTTCACCGAAGACTCGCTGTCCCGCATTGTATGCCAACATGAGTTCCTCTTCGGGATGGAATTTGCTAACCGCCACAAGCGTCACGCCATCAGGAATGGTAGCACGCACTTTATTTAAAGCGAGTTGGATGTCCATTACTCCTCATATTCGGGTTTGTCGTCTTTCTTTTCCACAGCAGCCACTTGGTGCTCATACACGTCCATGATCTGTGTCTCAGCGATGCTGGCTATTGCATAGTCAATCATGGTCTTGCCCATCACCTCTTCTACATACTTCACGGCTTGTGGCAAAGTGGCGGCCTGGACCAGGAAATAGTTGTTGGTACGTTTTTCTTTCTCTGTCTTTTCATCGATAGTGATGAACTGCAACTTAGCTTTGAACCAACGGTCGTCTTTTTCATGATCACTAAAGAACACCTCTTTATAAGATGCCATCTTGATGTCTGTCACTTCAAATTCGCCACTGATATAAACAGACATCTCCTCGATGATAGAGTTCTCGGCCTCCGTGAAACTCAGCGCATCGACTGTATATTGTTCTGTCACTTTCTTCTGCATGCCATCGTCCATTGTTTTCTCATAACGGACTTTGGTTTCAAACCATTTTGCTGTCTTAGATTTCATCATAATTGATTGAGATATTAAAATTCGGGTGGCAAAATTACGAAATAAATACGAAAATCGCACCATCATGTCGGTAAAATAAAAAAAATTATTACCTTTGCACGGATTTTAAGAGGGTAAGGGGTGAGGATGACATGAATACATTCTATTAGAGAAATGCCAGAGATATCACTTAGAGGAATAGAGATGCCGGAGTCGCCGATCCGTAAGCTGGCTCCGTTAGCAGCCGCAGCCAAGAAGCGCGGCACTAAGGTGTATCACCTGAATATCGGACAGCCCGACCTGCCCACCCCAGCCGTGGGTTTGGAGGCGTTAAAGCATATCGACCGTGAGATATTGGAATATTCACCCTCTCAGGGTTATCTTAGTTACCGTGAGAAATTGGTGGGATATTACAAGAAGTATGACATCAATGTGAGTGCTGACGACATCATCATCACATCCGGTGGAAGCGAGGCCGTATTGTTTGCTTTCTTGTCATGCTTGAACCCTGGCGATGAGATTATCGTGCCCGAACCCGCCTACGCCAACTACATGGCATTCGCCATTTCTGCCGGTGCTAAAATCCGCACGATAGCCACCACGATAGAAGAAGGTTTCTCGTTGCCGAAAGTGGAGAAGTTTGAGGAGTTGATCAACGACCGCACACGTGCCATCATGATTTGCAACCCCAATAACCCTACCGGCTATCTTTATACCCGTCGTGAGATGAAGCAGATACGCGACATGGTGAAGAAATATGACTTGTATCTGTTTTCCGATGAGGTGTACCGCGAATATATCTATACGGGGTCGCCATATATCAGCGCCTGCCACTTGGAGGGTATTGAACAGAATGTAATACTGATTGATTCGGTGTCGAAACGGTATTCAGAATGTGGTATCCGAATTGGAGCATTGATTACGAAGAACAAGGCCGTGCGCGCCGCTGTGATGAAATTCTGTCAGGCCCGTCTCTCCCCCCCACTTATAGGTCAGATTGTGGCAGAGGCATCACTCGACGCCCCTGAGGAGTATTACCGAGATGTGTATGACGAATATGTGGAGCGGAGAAAATGTCTGATTGACGGACTGAACCGCATCCCTGGTGTCTATTCCCCCATCCCGATGGGAGCATTCTACACGGTAGCCAAACTGCCGGTTGACGATTCTGAGAAGTTCTGCCGTTGGTGTTTGGAGTCATTCAGTTATGAGGGAGAGACTGTGATGATGGCTCCCGCCGCCGGTTTCTATACCACCCCCGGAGCAGGTATCAACCAGGTGCGTATCGCCTATGTCCTGAAAAAAGAAGACTTGGTGAGGGCTCTTGTTGTACTTCGCAAGGCATTGGAGGCGTATCCCGGGAGGATTGAAGATTGAGATCTGAAGCTTGATAATTGAATTTTGAACCTACCATTATTCATAGCGAGGCGGATACACGCCGATGAAGGTGACGGCAGAAAAGTGAGTCGCCCCGCCATCCGTATAGCGACGATAGGTGTCGCTATCGGTTTAGCCGTGATGATTATCTCCATTTGCGTGGTTTTGGGGTTCAAACACACCATCCGTGACAAGGCTGTAGGTTTTGGCTGTCATATCACTGTAAGTGATTTTCTCGCTCTGCAAGATAATGTGACCTATCCTGTTTGCATGAACGACAGCATGATGACCGTGCTTCGCAACTCCCCTGGTGTCAAGCACGTACAACGATTTGCCATGAAACAAGGCATCTTGAAAACGGACAGCGACTTTTTGGGAGTAACACTAAAAGGAGTTGGGCCTGAATATGACCCGACATTTCTTAAAAGCAATTTAGTGGAAGGAGAGTTGCCCCTGTTCTGCGATACGGCAAGCAGTAACCGTTTGGTTATATCACGACTGATTGCCAACAAGTTACAGTTGAAAACAGGAGAGAAGGTTTATGCTTATTTCATGGGCGACGACGAAGTGCGCACGCGACGTTTCACCATCTGCGGCATCTATGAAACCAATCTGAAACATTTCGATGAAGCCATCTGTTTCACCGACCTCTATAGTACCGTTCGGCTGAACGGTTGGGAGCCGGACCAGACCAGCGGTGCAGAATTGACCGTTAACGACTACGACCGTGTGGACGAGGTGGAGAAGGAACTTGTCCGCCATGTGAACCGCACCACCGACCGTTATGGTGCAACATATAGCAGTATCACCATCCGTGAACAATATCCGCAAATATTTTCCTGGCTTGACCTGCTTGACATGAATGTGTGGATTATCCTACTGTTGATGGTGGCTGTAGCAGGGTTCACCATGATTTCAGGTCTGCTCATCATTATACTGGAACGCACCAATATGATTGGTGTGCTGAAAGCATTAGGAGCCAAGAACCGCACCATACGCCACACTTTTTTGTGGTTTTCTGCATTTATCATCGGACGTGGCATGCTCATCGGCAACATCATCGGCATCGGTTTATGTGTGTTGCAGAAATACACGGGTTTTGTGCACTTAGACCCTTCGACCTACTATGTAAGCACCGTTCCGGTGGAGCTGAATATCCCGCTGATTGTCATTTTAAATGTTGCCACCCTGTTGGTCAATGTTTTTGTGCTGATTGCACCAAGTTTCCTGATTTCACACATTCATCCCGCCAAATCGATGAGGTATGAGTGATAAGTGAAATATGATGCATCATGAAATAATATAAAGAGGTGAGAGGGTAAGATGTAGTAAAAAGTTATAAAAATAGGGTTAAAATTAAAAAAAACGCCTATTTATGGTATGAAAGCAAAAAAATTGCACAAAACTTTTTGGAATGTGCAAATTAGTTATTACCTTTGCACAAAATTTGAAAATTTGTGCAATGAAAACCATACCGAGCTTTAATGCTTGTGTTGAGAAAAGTATCAAAGATAATTGGCATAGCGACGCTTTGACGGATTATCAAGGTGTCACCCTCCAATTTAAGGATGTAGCGCGCAAGATAGAGAAACTGCACATCATATTTGAGCAAATAGGCCTGAAACGCGGTGACAAAGTAGCCATCTGCGGGCGTAACAGTTCAAATTGGGCAGTAGTCTTTCTTGGCACTTTGACTTATGGTGCTATCGCCGTACCTATTCAACATGAGTTTAATGCGGAACAGATATACAACATTGTCAACCACAGCGAATCACGTCTGCTGTTCGTTGGCGACTATGTGGTGAAACAGATCGACCCCTCTCAGATGCCCAAATTGGAAGGGGTAATCAACATTCCCGACTTTTCACTTGTAGAGTCCCGCAGCGATCAGCTCACTTATGCCCGCGAACATCTGAATGAGTTGTTCGGCATTAAATACCCCAAAGTATTCCTTGTAGAAGATGTACATTATTATATAGATGACCCCGAGGATTTGGCACTCATCAACTACACGAGCGGAACGACAGGGTTTTCAAAAGGAGTGATGTTGCCTTTCCGCACGTTGTGGAGCAACCTGGCCTTCTGTGAGGATCACTTAGGACCGCATATGCCACGTGGTTGCAATACGCTGAGCATCCTGCCTATGGCACACATGTACGGCATGTCGATGGAGTTTATCTATGGTTTCTGCCACGGTTGCCACATCTTCTTCCTTACCCGCCTGCCCTCCCCTGCCATTATAGCACAAGCTTTTGCCGACATCAAACCGGGTGTTATCATCTCTGTGCCACTTGTGATAGAGAAGATCATCCGTAAGCGAGTCTTCCCCAAGATACAAACCAACCGCATGCGTATTTTGCTGAGCATGCCGTTTGTGAGCAAGAAAGTGAAACAGAGCATCTGTCAGCAGGTGCTTGAGGCATTTGGCGGCAAGGCATACGAAGTGATTGTAGGCGGCGCTTCTCTCAACCAAGAGATAGAGTCTTTCCTCAAGAGCATTGATTTCCCCGTGACAGTAGGTTACGGCACCACTGAATGTGCTCCGCTCATCACCTACAGCGACTACCACGATTTTGTTCCCGGCAGTTGTGGCACCGCTGTTGACCGTATGGAGGTGAAGATATTAAGTCCTAACCCCGAGACCATTCCCGGTGAGATTATCACCCGTGGTACAAACGTCATGACGGGTTATTATAAAAATGAAGAGGCCACCCGTGCTGTCATGGACAACGATGGTTGGTATCATACTGGCGACTTAGGCACGATGAATGCCGACGGTCACCTATTTATCCGGGGCCGTTTGAAGAACATGCTGTTGGGTTCCAACGGGCAGAATGTCTATCCTGAGGAGATAGAAGACAAATTGAATTCCATGACGTTGGTGGCAGAGAGTCTGATTATCCAGCAAGGCGACCGGCTTATCGGCCTTGTCCACCCCGACTTTGACGAGGCGCGCTCGATGGAATTCACTGATGAAGACATTGAAAGTATCATGGAGCAGAACCGCCAACAACTGAACGCTCAGTTGCCCGGCTATTGTAAAATCGCTTCCATCCGCATTCATCAGGAAGAGTTTGCAAAGACTCCGAAAAAAAGCATCAAGAGATATCTATACCAAAACATATAACCTTAAGGCTATGGAAAAAGTACCTAGTTTTAATGCGATATTTGAAAAGAGCATCATTGAACATTGGAATTTAGATGCTCTGACAGACTATAAGGGCGTCACCCTGCAATACAAGGATGTGGCCCGTAAGATCGAGAAGCTGCATATCTTGTTTGAGAACAGTGGTGTGCAACGAGGCGATAAAATAGCTATCTGCGGTCGCAACTGTGCAGCTTGGGCTGCAGCCTTTTTAGCCACACTTGCCTATGGTGCCGTCGCTGTCCCCATCCTGCATGAGTTCACCGCCGACCAGATACACAACATAGTGAACCACAGTGAAGCGAAATTGCTGTTTGCCGGTGATGTGGTGTCAAAATGCATCGACCCGACAAAGATGCCCCACATTGAGGGAATCATCTTCAACCCAGACTATTCGCTGATGTTCTCTCGTAGTGACAAGTTGACCTATGCCCGTGAACACTTGAACGAGATGTTCGGCCGGAAATACCCGAAATATTTCCGTGCAGAACATGTACATTATTACCATGAGGAGAATGGTGATGAGCTGGCCATGATCAACTACACCAGTGGTACAACAGGGTTCTCCAAAGGCGTGATGATACCCTACCGTGCCATGTGGAGCAATTACGATTTCGCATGTAATGTGCTTGGCAAGTACATGAATGCCGGCGACAATGTGTTGAGCATCCTCCCCATGGCGCATATGTATGGCATGGCCTTCGAGTTTATCTTTGAATTCCTGTCGGGTTGTCACATCTATTACCTCACCCGCGTGCCATCACCCGCCATCATCGCTCAGGCTTTTGCCGATATCAAACCTGCCATCGTTATTTCTGTGCCTTTGATTATAGAGAAGATTATCCGCAAGAAAGTATTCCCGAAGATACAGAACAACAAAATGCGCCTGTTGCTGAATATGCCTGTCGTTAACAAGAAAGTGAAGCAAATGATATGCAACCAGGTGACAGAAGCCTTCGGCGGCAACTTCTATGAGGTCATAATTGGTGGTGCTGCCTTTAACCAGGAAATAGAGTCCTTCATGCGCTCCATCAATTTCAAATATACGGTGGGTTATGGTGCTACCGAATGCGCACCCATTATCTGCTACAGCGACTACTCCACCTTCAAGCAAGGGTCGTGCGGCCGTGCCGTCCTTCACATGGAAGTGAAAATCAACAGCCATGACCCGGAGAATGTCCCTGGTGAAATATTGGCTCGCGGTCTGAACGTCATGTTGGGGTATTACAAAAATGAGCAGGCAACGGCCGAGACACTTGATGCCGAAGGCTGGTACCACACTGGTGATTTGGGAACTATGGATGCCAACGGCAACGTGTTCATCAAGGGACGTTCAAAGAATATGCTTTTAGGAGCCAACGGCCAGAATATCTACCCGGAGGAGATAGAAGACAAGCTGAACTCGATGACGATGGTCAATGAGTGTGTTGTAATACAAGAGGGAGAGAAACTGGTAGGTTTGGTACATCCCGACTACGATGTGGCCAAGAGCATGGGATTTACCACCGAGGATTTGATCAATATCATGGAACAGAACCGCCAGGAGTTGAATGCGGTATTGCCATCGTACAGCAAGATTTCCTGCATCCGACTGCAAGACAATGAGTTTGAGAAGACTCCCAAGAAGAGCATCAAGCGATTCCTCTACCAGAAAGCATGCATCTTCTAAGTTGAATATAAAAGACTGAATATGATTTAGCGGATGAGGCATCAGCCTCATCCGCTATAATTATAATAATTATACATTAACATGTCAGGTCAGACTAATCCAGAAGCGTTGCCGAACGGACCCGGCTGAGCGTTTCCGGCGTCATTTGCAAGTAGTTGGCGATATACACCAACGGTGCGCGCAAAACCACTTGCGGCATGAGTTTGCAAATCTTTCTGTATCGGTCTTGTGCAGACTCAAAACGCACCAAATCGGCATGTACTTGAGAGAGGATGAGCGACTCCTCCAATATTTTTCGATACAGGATTTGTATGTTGACGTTATGGAGCGCCACCTCTTCTAATCTGTGTTTGGGCAGTGCGTAAATGACAGTTGGTTCGAGCGCCTCCATCTGCAGTTTTGTCGGTTCTTCACGAAAAAGGCTTTCGATACACATCACAATCGAATTGTCTGTACCGATATGTTCGGTGAGTTCCTTATCTGCTTTATAGTAGAACTGTCTGACCAGTCCTTTATCTATATGATAGATATGGCGACACACCTCGCCCTCTTTGAGAATCATCTCGCCTTTCGCGAATTTCATTGGCACGAGCACACTCTCCAGCACATCGAGTTCATCGTGTGTCATCGTACTGTATTTACGAGCCAACTCACGTGCCACATCTCTGGTTGTTCTTGGTAATTCCTTCATGGTTCTCTCCCTTCGTGATTATTTTTTTGATTGTTTAGTCTAATTTCAGTACAGCGAGGAACGCCTTCTGGGGCACTTCCACGTTGCCGATTTGTTTCATTCGTTTTTTTCCTTTTTTCTGTTTTTCGAGAAGTTTCCTTTTCCGGCTCACATCACCGCCATAACATTTCGCAGTGACATCCTTGCGCACGCACTTGATGGTTTCGCGCGCTACGATTTTCGCTCCGATGGCAGCTTGTATGGCGATGTCAAACTGTTGTCTTGGTATGAGTTCCTTCAATTTCTCACACATTCTGCGTCCGAAGGCCACAGCATTATCTTGGTGTGTGAGCGTAGAAAGCGCATCCACAGGTTCGCCATTGAGCAGGATATCGAGTTTGGCCAGCCGTGACGGTCTGAAACCTGAGATATGATAATCGAAAGAAGCATATCCCTTTGAGATACTCTTCAGCTTGTCATAAAAATCAATGACAATTTCACCGAGCGGCAAGTAGAAATTCAGTTCCACCCTATTGCCACTCACATATTCTTGGTTAATCAATTCACCCCTTTTGTCGAGACAGAGTTTCATGATAGGCCCGATAAAATTGGCGTTGGTAATAATCGATGCCTTGATATAGGGTTCCTCGATATGGTCGATAAGCGTCTGTTCTGGCAGGCCAGAGGGGTTGTGCACCTCTTTTGCCCCACCCTGTTTATCATACACCATATACGACACATTAGGAACGGTGGTGATGACATCCATGTCGAACTCACGGTCCAACCGTTCTTGAATAATTTCCATGTGGAGCAATCCGAGGAATCCGCATCGGAATCCGAATCCCAATGCCACCGAAGACTCTGGTGTGAATGACAGCGACGCATCATTGAGTTGCAGTTTTTCGAGCGAAGCCCTTAGGTTCTCATAATCTGTGGGGTCAATGGGATAGACGCCAGCGAACACCATAGGTTTCACCTCTTGGAATCCCTCAATAGCTTTGTCACATGGGCGTGCGATATGCGTGATGGTATCGCCCACCTTCACCTCTTTGGCATCTTTGATACCGCTGATGATATAGCCCACCTCGCCGGTAGTCATCTCTTTCCGTGGTATCATATCCATCTTGAGCACTCCAACCTCATCGGCATCATATTCCATCCCGGTATTGAAGAATTTCACTTTGTCACCTTTCCGGATGGTACCATTCATAATCTTAAAATATGCGATGATACCTCTGAACGAGTTGAACACCGAGTCGAAGATGAGCGCCTGCAATGGTGCTTTGGGATCACCCACGGGATGAGGTATCCTCTTGATGACCGCCTCAAGGATTTCGGGCACCCCCTCGCCTGTCTTACCCGATGCGCGGATGATATCCTCACGTTCGCACCCTATCAGGTCGATGATTTCATCTTCCACCTCATCGGGCATGGCCGAAGGCATATCTATCTTATTGATGACGGGAATAATCTCAAGGTTATGGTCAATGGCCATGTATAGGTTGGAGATGGTCTGCGCCTGCACCCCTTGCGTGGCATCGACCACGAGGAGCGCTCCCTCGCACGCAGCGATGCTACGAGACACCTCGTAGGAGAAATCCACGTGCCCCGGAGTATCTATCAGGTTGAGAATATACTTTTCACCCTCCAACTCATATTCCATCTGTATGGCATGGCTCTTGATGGTGATGCCGCGTTCCTTTTCCAGGTCCATGTCATCGAGCATCTGCCCCTCAGTGATTTGGATGGTGTTGGTATATTCGAGCAACCGGTCGGCAATGGTTGATTTGCCATGGTCGATATGCGCAATGATACAGAAATTTCTGATGTGGTCCATCGTCGTAATTTGCTTTTAAAGTGCAAAGATACATTTTTTTCCGAAATTAAACAAATAGTTTTTTCTTTTTACTTTACTATTTCCTAAAAATATTGGAAATCACAAGAAAAAACAGTAACTTTGCAGTGTTCCAAGAATCATAATGACACTTAAAAACGAACCTGCTAATGAAACGCATCATTATCTTATCGGTTATACTGACCGTTACCGCCACCTGTTTGCATGCCCAAAATCGAAGTGGCAATGCCTTGCGTGAAACAGACCCTGCTTTTTTCAAGTCACCTGAAGCCACACGCATCGGTGACCAAGTGCTCCTATACCAACGAGTGACTGGTGGTTGGCCTAAGAATATCGACATGGCCCGCCGTCTGACCGACGAGGAGTGGGAAGACGTGTTGTCTGACAAACATCGGCGCGATGACTCTACGACAGATAACAATGCTACCAGTCTGCAAATGGATTATTTAGCCAGACTCTATCAAGCCACTGGCGAGCGCCGCTTTGCTGATGGATTCAGACGTGGCGTGGATTATCTGCTCAGTGGCCAGTACGCCAATGGCGGTTGGCCGCAGTTCTGGCCAGAGATGCATGGTTATCAGATACATATCACCTACAACGATGATGCCATGATACACACGATGACTTTGCTGCGTGATATCGCCGCACAGACAGCACCCTATCAGGGAAAACTGACCACTCCTGAACAGCGGAAACGGGCAGCAGCGGCTTTTGACAAAGGTATCGAGTGTATTCTCAACACCCAGATTGTGGTTGACGGTGTCCCCACGGTATGGTGTCAGCAGCATAACCGCGAAACGTTGGCGCCAGCACCTGCTCGTGCTTTTGAATTGGCCTCTTTCTGTTCGATGGAGAGTGCTTCCATCATCAAATTATTGATGGAGCTCCCCCACCCTGATGACCGTGTAAAACGAGCTATCCATGGAGCGATGAAATGGTTTGACACCCATAAATTGACAGGTCTGCGCGTACAACGGACAGGCCTTTGGCGCCATCCCGAATCCGAAGTGGCTTTGGTGAAGGACGAGCAGGCGCCACCTCTTTGGGGACGCTATTACGACCTTGAGCATGGCGAGCCTTTTGTTTGCGACCGTGACGGTCTGCCTCGCCGTCGTATAGAAGATATCGGACGGGAGCGGCGTAACAGTTATGCATGGTATTCCGAACGTCCTAATGAACTGTACGGACTGTATGACCATTGGGTAAACCGGCATGACCCTCACCACCGCGTTGCCCTTAAGCCTAACGGCAAGGGCATCAATGAAACAGGACAATTTGACTTCAATGCCGTTCCGAAAAAGAATCTGAACGATTTCGATGTCATAGTCAATAGTGGGGAGAGCATCCAACAAGCCATCGAACAGGCACCGATGCAACCCAACAAGCCTTATAAGATTTTCATCCGCAAAGGAACCTATCAGCAAAAGGTCATTATCGACCGTCCTAACATTGTATTGGTAGGCGAAAACCGCGACAGCACAATCCTCGTCTTAGCCGAAACAGCCGAGACACGCACCATCAAGGAGTATCATGGACGTGAAGTGGGCAATGGCGTGGTGGTATTGCAAGAGGGTGCTGACGATTGCGTCATCAGCGGATTGACCATCTACAACAACTATGGTACGACCGTCGAAAACACCACAAAACACCAGATGGCAGTGTTCGGACGAGCCACACGAACCATTATTATCAACAGCAACATCTGGGCTGACGGCAATGATGCCTTATCTCTGTGGGCACGCGAAGGCAACGGCATGTATTATCACGCCGATTTGTTCCTGCGTTGCCCAGGAGTAGATTTCCTTTGTCCCCGGGGTTGGTGCTACGCTACCCGCTGCCGTTTCTACGGCGACGGACGTGCCATTCTCTGGCATGACGGCCGTGGCGATCCCTCCAAGAAATTGGTGGTGGCCAACTCAACGTTCGATGCTAAAAGCCCTACCATTTTAGGACGATACCACCACGACTCACAGTTTTATGTGGTGAATTGCAAGCTGTCGAAACAAATCCTCGACACCAACATCAGTTACGCCTATACCGACAAGGT
This sequence comes from uncultured Prevotellaceae bacterium, assembly GCA_946404865.1. GTDB lineage: Bacteria > Bacteroidota > Bacteroidia > Bacteroidales > Bacteroidaceae > Prevotella. The sequence goes on along the minus strand of CAMJFC010000043.1, from coordinate 14,168 downwards.
ATTGGATCCATGTCCATGGGGACAGCGCACTTATTATAATAGTTGCGTGCGCGAAGGAGGTCACGGCGACTGGTTGAACGACAACCTCCAAGATGCGCCCGGACATCCCGTCTATCATGAAATCACCGCCCAATGGACATTTGACGGCAAGTGGGATCCTGAACAACGTCTGCGCGACTTGTGGTATGTATTGGCATATTAGAATACCTCATCTCAGGATGATGATGAGAGCTTCAACTTGAAAAATGCAATAGAAATTTGGCTTTTTACTCCCTTATTTGTAACTTTGCAAAAAATTTGAAGATGAAAAAAATATTTTTATTGTTTTTGTCGGCAGTATGTCTGACCTCCTGTTTTGAGAGTATGGAAGACCGCGCAGCAAGAGAGGCGCAGGAATATACCGAGAGAAACTGCCCTACCCCGGCGTTTGATAATACGATTACAGACAGTTTGACCTTTGACAAGACCACCCACACATTCGGTCATTATCAGAGACTGATTGGGCCAAATGACATTGACGCTTCTATCTTCGAATCGAAGCGCCCGCAGATACATCAGGGCTTGGTAAAAGAGGTGAAAGGCAACCTCAATTATAAAATCTATATCGAAGAGGGGTATCACTTCGCCTTTATCAGCCGTTCTGGCAAAACTGGCGATGTATTGTATGTGGATACGGTGAAGAATCAGGAATGTAAGTAGGTTTACTGTAGACTGGAAAGAAAAGCAATGGGCATCCCCGACAAGAGGGATGCCCATTTTTGATGATTTGCAGTTAGATATTACTGCACATTCTCTTTTTGCAGTTCCTCAATGGCGCGCACCAATTGGTCAGGACATGAGGTGGGTTTGAAACCGCAACGGATGCCGTTGAGTTTCTCTTTCACCTGATCCACGTGCATGCCACGCACCAAAGAGCAGATACCCTGCAGGTTACCATTACAGCCCCCGGTGAAATACACCTGCTGGATGATACCCTGCTCATCGACATCGAGATCGATGAACTGGCTGCATGTGCCCTGCGTCTTATACGTAATATGTTTGACTTCAGCCATGACAGACTACTCTTCAGCGGGTTTCATGTTGGTATAAACCGTCTGCACATCGTCAAACTCCTCGAGTTTCTCCACCATCTTGTCAATGGTCTCGCGCTGCTCGTCAGTCACGTCCTTCAAATCGTTCGGAATGCGGGTGAACTCAGCACCAGTCACCTCAAAGCCCTCGCTCTCCAGATGTTTCTGGATATCGCCAAAACTCTTCGGGTCGCCGTAGATTGTGATTTCACCAGCCTCCTCATCCTCGTCGAACTCATCCTCAACGCCATAGTCGATCAGGTCGAGAATCATCTCGTCCATATCCATGTCCTCTTTCTTTTTGAAAGTGAACACACACTTATGATCAAAGAGGAACGACAGAGAACCCTGGGTACCGAGGTTGCCACTGTATTTGTTGAACACTGAGCGCACATCAGCCACCGTACGTGTAGTGTTGTCGGTCAGCGTGTCAACGAAGATGGCCACACCGTGAGGTCCATAGCCTTCATACGACACCTCTTTGTACTCGCTTTGGTCTTTACCCATTGCATTCTTGATAGCGCGCTCGATATTGTCCTTCGGCATGTTTTCGCGCTTGGCGTTGGCGATAATGGCACGGAGTGTCGGGTTGTTTTCCGGCTCCGGTCCGCCTGCCTTGACGGCGATGGCTATCTGCTTACCAATTTTCGTAAAAGTGCGGGCCATATGACCCCATCTTTTCAGTTTCGTAGCTTTACGATATTCAAATGCTCTTCCCATATATGTTTTTTTGAATGTTGAATTGTGTATTCGGAAAGAAATTAGAATAATTAGAATAATTACTCAGAAATTTCTATGATTATGTGTGATTGATGAATTGACAGTGGTAAACAGTTTACCTGAGTTCGGCGTTGAGTTGCTTCTTCAGGTTGGCTATCAGTTTCTGCATGATGGCATCGATCTGTTTGTCATTGAGTGTGCGCTGTTCATCCTGCAAGATGAAATTGACCGCATAGCTCTTCTTGCCCTCAGGCAGATTCTTGCCTTCATACACATCAAAGAGTTCAACGCTTTTCAGCAGTTTACGTTCAGACTGCCTTGCGATTTGCTCAATCTGCTCAAACTCAACGTTTTTGTCGATGAGCAAAGCCAAGTCACGACTGACAGCCGGATATTTGCTGATTTCGGTGAACTGGACTTTATTCTTACGAACCAATTTCATCAAAGCAGCCCAATTGATTTCTGCATAATAGACAGGATTATCGATGCCAGCCGCTTTCAGCAGTTTCTTACTGATAACGCCCATCTCACAGATAGTTTTACCCCCACGGTTTTCAATGACAACAGCCTTGGCGAAGACGTCATTTTCACTCTTCTTCATGACCAACATACCCTGTTGCGCCCCTACGCGACGGAAGATATTCTCCACATGGGCTTTCAATTCGTAGTAGGAACTCTCCTCATCGGGATGTGCCCAACTGCCGCTCACACGTTTACCTGTAACCCAAACGCCCAGATACTGTTCCTCAGTATATGCCTTCATGGGCTCTTCGGGATTATTACGCTCAGGCGCAAAGTGGTAGCAGTTGCCGAACTCGAATAATCTAAGGTCAGGATTCTTGCGGTTCGCATTATGTGCGATGCTCTCCAATCCCCCGAAAAGCAATGATTGCCGCATCACATTGAGGTCGCTGCTGAGAGGGTTCATAATCCGTACGAGCGACTCTGCGGGATAAGCGTTGAGGCCTTCGTAATAAGCCGCTTTGGTAAGCGAGTTATTGAGTATCTCATAAAAGCCTGCACCCACCAGTTGTTCAGAAACCAGATTATGGAGACGGTGTTTGATATCTTCGTCACCCTTCACTACTAATGAACTCTTCAGCTGTGTAGGAATCTCCACATTATTATATCCATAGATACGCAAGATATCTTCCACCACATCACAGGGACGCTGTACATCCACGCGATAAGCCGGAACAAGTAGTTCAAGTCCTTTTTCCGACTCACTGACAATCTTCATTTCTAAAGATGTGACGATATTTTTGACCGTCTCGGCCGGAATGGTTTTTCCTATCAAGTTGTTGACATAGTCATACTCCAAACTGACAGCGAAATCAGGCATAGGATTGGGATACTCATCACGTATCTCCATCGACACCTTGCCGCCGGCCAGCTGTTTGCAAAGAATGGCCGCCTGTTTGAGGGCATAGATGGTGCCATTGGGATCGATACCACGCTCGAACCGGAACGAAGAGTCGGTGCTCAGTCCATGACGGCGAGCCGACTTACGAATCCAAGTAGGATGGAAATAAGCGCTTTCTAACACCACATTCCGTGTGGTCTCATAGGTGCCACTTCCTTTTCCGCCGAAAACGCCAGCGATACACATCGGTTCCTCTGTGTTGCAGATAGCGAGGTCATGCTCGCCAAGGATATGCTCCTCGCCATCGAGGGTAATGAATTTCTTACCTGCGTTTTTGTCTTTCACGATGATATGCTGTCCGGTGACCATGTCCGCATCGAAACAATGGAGCGGTTGTCCGTAAGCCATCATCACATAGTTGGTAATGTCAACGATGTTGTTGATGGGTCGCAGACCGATGGTTGTGAGTTTGTTCTTTAGCCATTCAGGCGATTCTTTTACTTCACAATCGGTGATGCTGACACAAGCATAGCGTTTGCATGCCTCTGTATTTTCAATCGTCACCTCGACAGGGAGGTCATGGTTGTCCACAACGAACTCATCGCATGAGGGACGGTGAAGCGCCGTCTCATACCCATTTTGTTTGAGCCAGGCATAGAGATCGCGTGCCACGCCCCAATGCGAGAGCGCATCAGCACGGTTAGCCGTAATATCCACCTCAATGAGCCAGTCACTCTCCATGTGATAATAGTCAGCTGCGGGCGTACCCACCACAGCATCCTCGGGCAAGACGATGATACCGGCGTGGTCAGTACCAATGCCGATTTCGTCCTCAGCGCAAATCATGCCACAGGACTCCACGCCGCGGAGTTTCGACTTTTTGATGACAAACTCCTTGTCACCATCATAGAGCACACAACCCAGATCAGCCACAATGACCTTTTGTCCGGCAGCCACGTTAGGGGCGCCACAAACGATTTGCGAGGGAGTCTCACGTCCGAGGTCCACTGTGGTAACATGTAAGTGGTCGGAGTTGGGATGCAGTTCACAAGTGAGCACCTGTCCGACGTAAAGTCCTTTTAATCCCCCCTTGATGCTCTGAACTTCTTCGAGCGCATCCACCTCAAGTCCACTGGAGGTCAGCGCATCGCATACCTCCTGTGCAGAAAGGTTGAAATCCACATATTCTTTCAACCATTTATACGAAATGTTCATGTCATTGAATTGTTTTCACTGAAAAATCGTGCAAAAATACTTATTTTTTGCAAGATAGCAAAATTTAGACATGAAAAACTTTCGTATGAGATATAAGGGAAGTAAAAAGGGGGTATAAACACCCCCTCTTTCATTCCATTTCTCCGAATAACTACCGGATGAAAAGCAGTTCACGATACTTCGGCAGTGGCCACAAACTGTCATCTACGATCAGTTCGAGTTTGTCGATTTGGTAACGTATGCTGTCGAGTTTGGGCTCAACGGTGTCGTGGTATGCGATGGCCTTTTCATATTCACTTTCGATTTTGTTGGCCTCTCTTCGCGCATTGACCAGTTCTTCTACCCCTTTCTCAATGGCACTGGTGCGTTCAGCTATCTCCTCGATAATCTTTTTGTTACGTGCGGAGAGTTTGTCGGCCGTATCGACAGAGAATACGACCGCCATGCTGGCCACATTCTGCAACAGCTGGCTCTGGTAATGCGTGGCCACAGGGATGATATGGTTCATGGACAGGTCGCCGAGCACCCTCGCCTCGATTTGGATTTTTTTGGTGTAGGTTTCCCATTTGACCTCGTTTCTGGCCTCCAGCTCTTTCTTTGTCATCACACCGAGGCTTTCAAACATCTGTATGCTCTCAGGGTCAAGGTAGCGTTCAAAGATTTTCGGACACGACTTCTCCACGTCAAGTCCGCGTCTCTCCGCCTCGACGATCCATTCATCAGAGTAGCCGTTTCCATCGAAACGGATGGGTTTACATGTCTTGATGTCCTCGCGCAGGATGTCAATGATGGCATGGAACACAGGGTTATGTTTCCCTTCGGTGAATTCGGCCCGACCAGAAATCTCTACAATTCTCTGATCCACCCGTTTTTTAAATAACATCAGGGCTTCTGCCACGGCAGCGTTGAGGGCAATCATGGCCGAAGCACAGTTGGCCTCACTTCCTACAGCGCGGAATTCAAAGCGGTTGCCTGTGAAAGCGAAAGGCGACGTGCGGTTGCGGTCGGTATTATCGATGAGCAGTTCGGGAATCTCTGGAATGTCCATCTTCAAATCCTGCTTGCCTGCCATGGCGAGGATATCGTCTCTGTCTGCTTTCTCAATATGGTCAAGCAATTCGCTGACTTGTTTTCCAAGGAACGAAGAGATGATGGCGGGCGGTGCCTCATTGGCACCGAGACGGTGGGCATTGGTCGCCGACATGATGCTGGCTTTCAGCAAGCCGTTGTGCCGATACACACCCATCAACGTCTCCACGATGAACGTAGCGAACCGGAGGTTCTGTTCCGGGGTCTTACCCGGTGCATGGAGCAACACACCGGTGTCGGTGGAAAGGCTCCAGTTATTGTGTTTACCACTACCGTTGATGCCTGCAAACGGTTTCTCATGGAGCAACACACGGAATCCATGTTTTCGTGCCACTCGTTTCATCACCGACATGAGTAACATATTGTGGTCAACAGCCAGATTGGTCTCCTCAAAAATCGGTGCAAGCTCAAACTGATTAGGCGCCACTTCGTTATGACGTGTCTTGCAGGGTATGCCAAGTTCCAATGCCACGATTTCCAACTCACGCATAAAAGCAGCCACTCGCTCCGGAATGGAGCCGAAATAGTGGTCATCCATCTGCTGGTTCTTTGCCGAGTCGTGCCCCATTAATGTCCGGCCTGTGAGCAGCAAATCAGGGCGTGCAGCATACAGCCCCTCGTCAACGAGGAAATACTCCTGTTCCCAGCCCAGATTTGATGTCACCTTCCGCACTTCAGGGTCGAAATAGTGGCACACGTCGGTAGCGGCCACATTGACAGCATGCAAAGCACGCAACAAAGGAGCCTTATAGTCAAGAGCCTCGCCTGAATAAGAAATAAACACGGTGGGGATACAAAGAGTATCATCAATGATGAATACAGGCGATGTGGGATCCCATGCAGAATAACCGCGGGCCTCGAAGGTGCTCCGTATGCCGCCACTTGGGAACGACGACGCATCAGGCTCCTGCTGCACAAGCAGTTTTCCTGTAAACTCCTCTACCATGCCGCCTTTGCCGTCATGTTCAATAAACGAGTCGTGCTTCTCAGCCGTTCCTTCTGTCAGAGGCTGGAACCAGTGTGTGTAATGGGTTACCCCTTGTTCCGTCGCCCATTGTTTCATACCCGCAGCCACAGCATCGGCCACCGTACGGTCGAGTCGTGCACCGTTCTCCATGACGTCAATCATCTTTTCATAGATGTTTTTAGGCAGGTATTTGTACATTTTTTCACGATTGAACACCTTCTTACCGAAATACTTGGCAGGGCGTTCGTCTGTTGTTTTTACGTCAAGCGGCTTCTTCTTAAAAGCCTCGCCGACAACCTGAAATCTTAATGTTTCCATAATTTTTTGTTTTTTAATGTGATTGGGTCCATTTATCTATTCTCTCTAATGCTTCTTCTGTTTTCTCATGACTGCCGAAAGCGGTGAAACGGACATATCCTTCCCCGCTCGGTCCGAAACCGACACCAGGTGTGCAGACGACATTGGCACCATAGAGCAGAGCCTCGAAAAATTGCCATGAAGACATGCCATCAGGTGTGCGCATCCATATATAGGGTGCGTTCTCCCCTCCGTAACATTCATAGCCGAGTCGTTCCAACACGCTCCGCATACGTAATGCGTTTTGCATATAATAGTCGATAGTTTCTTGTACTTGTTGTTTTCCTTCTTCTGTATAGATAGCCTCTGCAGCACGCTGCGACACATAACTTGCACCATTGAACTTTGTGCATTGCCTTCTTAACCAAAGCTGGTTCAGAGGTATGCGTTCACCCTCAAAAGTAGCCACAGTGACCTCTTTGGGTACGACTGTATAACCGCATCGCATCCCCGTGAACCCTGCGGTCTTGGAATAGGAGCGGAACTCCACGGCACATTTGCGGGCTCCTCGGATTTCGTAGATGCTGTGAGGTATCTGTGGGTCACGGATATATGCCTGATAGGCAGCATCGAAGAGTATCAGCGCATCGTTTTTAAGTGCATAGTTCACCCATTTGCGCAGTTCTGGCTTTGTGAGTACGGTGCCAGTGGGATTGTTGGGATAGCACAAATAAATGACATCTACGGGGCGTCCTTTAGGCAGTTCGGGCACGAAACCGTTCTCCGCTGTGATAGGCATGTATCTCACGTTCGTCCATCTGTCATTACGGTAATTACCGCAGCGCCCAATCATCACATTGGAATCGATATATACGGGATAAATGGGATCGGTGACACCAATGAAGTTGTCCCAATGAAGCAGTTCTTGGAAATTTCCCGTGTCGGATTTTGCCCCATCGTTGATGAATATCTCATCGATATCAAGACGGACGCCACGCGAACGAAAGTCGTTCTTCAGTATGGCCTCACGCAGAAAATCATAGCCCTGCTCGGGACCATATCCATGAAAACCCTGTTCGGTGGCCATCTCTTCAGTGGCACGACGCATGGCTTCAATGACTGCGGTACACAAGGGCCGGGTGACATCACCGATGCCAAGTGAGATGACATCCGCTTTTGGGTGCACCACCCGGAAAGCGTTCACTTTCTTGGCGATGTCAGCGAACAGGTAGTTGTTCTCGAGGTTGAGGAAATGAGTGTTTACTAATGCCATGAAGGGAAGATATTACTATGTTATACTATTGAATCATCTTGTTATCATCATCATCGATTTCACCATCAAAAACGAACTCGGCTGGTCCCGTCATATAGACGTGATGGTCTTCCTCTCGCCACTCGATGCCCAAAGAGCCTCCGTCCATGACAATGAGGGAAATGCGTCCTGCACGCCCCGTCAGGGCTGCGGCGACAGCTGTGGCGCAAGCACCTGTCCCACATGCTTTTGTGATGCCGGTTCCACGTTCCCATACACGTGTTCGCAGGACATTGTCTTTTTCAATGCGCGCAAACTCTATGTTGCAACGTTGTGGAAAAGCGGGATGATGTTCCAAGTCGCGGCCTGTTTCACCCACTTGATCCACATCCTCAGTGAAAATGACATAGTGTGGGTTTCCCATGGAAACAAACTGTCCCAGGTCGAGCCCTTGCGTAGCGTCGAACTGTTCAGGGACATCAAAAGCAGGTTCACCCATATCGACAGTGACACTCTCCACGACAGCATTTCTTACATGCAGATGCAACTTCTTCACACCTGACAGCGTAAGCAACCGAATATCCGTCTTCTCGGTAAGTCGCCGTTCGTAAAGGTATTTCCCGATACACCGGCTGGCATTACCACACATCATAGCCTCACTGCCGTCAGCATTGAAGATACGCATAGAGAAATCCGCCTCCGGCACAGGGCTGTAGCCGATAAGAACGAGTCCATCAGACCCGATGCCCTTGTGGCGGTCGCTCCAAGCGACGGCAGCAGCCGAAGGGTCGGCAATGGGGTGATGGCTGACATCGACATAGATATAATCGTTGCCGCATCCATGCATTTTGGTAAAAGGTATCTTCGCCATGTTGTTACGACCTATTTAGACAGATAATCATTGACTTTCCGTGCGGTTCCTATGCCGCTTGCCATGGCACGTACTACGAGAGAAGCACCATTGGCGGCATCGCCACAAAGGAACACATTATCGGGATACTGAGGATGTTCGGGTTTGAGAAAGCCCATTGCTAACAAGCATAGTTCTGCCTTGATGATTTCAGGTTCACCTTTCTCCACCATAACAGGCCGACCACCAGCGGGATTCGGTTGCCAGTCAATTTCCTGCACTTTCACACCAGTCAGATGACCGTTCTCACCTATGAATTCAAGCGTATTGATGTTCCAGCGACGTGTGCATCCCTCCTCATGGCTGCTTGTTGTCTTGAGGGTTCGCGGCCAGTTGGGCCATGGGTTCTGCGGATCGTCGGGACCTTCTACAGGCTTCGGCATGATTTCTATCTGGGTGACACTTCTGCATCCCTGGCGATGGGCTGTGCCGATGCAATCTGAGCCAGTATCACCGCCACCGATGACAAGCACGTTCTTGCCATTGGCTGTGATGCGCTGGTCTTTGCTCAATTCCAAGCCAGCCAACACACGGTTTTGCTGGCTCAGCAGCTCAAGGGCGAAATGAACGCCATTCAGTTCTCTCCCCGGTGCTTTCAAATCACGTGCCATCGGTGTTCCTGTAGCGACAACGACACTGTCGTATTGTTGAGCAAGCGACATCAAAGCAGCCGTGTCAGCCTCTTCGCCATAACGGAAGCCAATGCCTTCCTGCTCCATCATTCGCAATCGGCGGTCGATGATAGTCTTGTTGAGTTTGAAGTTAGGAATGCCATAACGTAACAATCCCCCTGCAGCTTCGTTTTTCTCAATTACAGTTACACTATATCCCATTTGATTGAGGGCATCAGCACATGCAAGACCAGCCGGTCCGGCTCCAACCACAGCCACTTTCTTCCCGTTTCGCACGATGTCGGTACGTGGTTGGATATATCCTTCACGAAAAGCCCCCTCGATAATGGCACACTCATCCTCACGGTTCGTCGTCGGTTCGTGGTTGAAACGGTTCAGCACACAGGCTTTCTCACAAAGAGCAGGACAGATGCGGCCGGTGAACTCCGGAAAAGGGTTGGTACTTGATAGCAGTTTGTAAGCAAGTTCCCAGTCTCCTTTATACAGAGCATCATTCCATTCGGGTGCCTTGTTGCCCAACGGACAGGCCCAGTGGCAGAAAGGTATGCCACAGTCCATGCAGCGTGAGGCCTGTTCGCGACGTTGGTGTGTGTTAAGCGTCTGTTCTACCTCGCCAAAATCGTGGATTCTATCATGAATCGGACGGTATCCCGCCTCTTGACGGTGTACCTCTAAAAATGCTTTTGGATTTCCCATTGTTTCAATCAATAATCACGTTGTACATTCTCAATCTTTTCTCTCAGTTTCTGCATCTTCTCCTCCTCGAGCACACGTTTGTACTCGATGGGCACCACCTGGATAAAATCTTCTATATAGTGCTGCCAATCATCGAGCATCTTTCCCGCCAGGGCGGAACCCGTGTGCAGATAGTGCTGGCGGATGAGTTCGAGCAATTCTTTTCGCGAAACGCTGTCCTCCACGAGCGACAGTTCCACCATATCCATATTACAGAAAAAGTCAAAGGTGTGATCCGGGTCATAGACATACGCCACACCGCCAGACATACCTGCGGCGAAGTTCCTGCCTGTCTTGCCAAGTACGACCACACGTCCGCCTGTCATATACTCACAACAGTGGTCGCCAGCGCCCTCGATGACCGCAATGGCTCCTGAGTTGCGCACACCAAAGCGCTCGCCCACCTTACCATTGATATACAGTTCACCGGAAGTGGCACCATAAAGGCCCGTATTACCTGCGATAATATTATCCTCAGCATGGAAGCCCTCGTTGCTTCTACTGGGAGGAAGAATCGAGATACGCCCGCCGGACAACCCTTTTCCGAAGTAATCATTACACTCACCCTCCAGTTTAATGTTAAGACCTTTCACTGCAAAAGCGCCAAACGACTGGCCAGCCGAGCCTTTGAACTTGATGTTGATTGTGTTGTGGGGCAAGCCAGCCTCACCATACTTCTTCGCGATAACTCCACTAAGCATCGTCGTGACGGCACGATCGGTATTCTTGATGGCATAGTCAAGAGTCACCTCCTCTTGTTCATCAATGGCTTTCTGAGCAGCCTTGATGATATCCTCGTCCTTCACGTCTATCACCTTCGTGTAGGCTCCACGGTCCCAATAAGACGCCTTATCCGTTTCCGTTTTGTATAACAATCGGGAGAAATCGATGGTTTTCTGTTTGGCCGTAGCATTAGCAGTATGAACCTCTATCATCTCCGTATGCCCGATGATTTCCTTCAGACTGTGCACACCGATTTCGCTCAGATATTCTCTCACATGTTGTGCCAAAAACGTGAAGAAGTTAACCACATAATCCGCCCTTCCCTCAAAATGCTTACGCAACTCAGGGTTCTGAGTGGCTACACCCATCGGGCAGGTATTGGTATTACATTTCCTCATCATCACACAACCCAGAACAATCAGTGGCAGTGTGCCAAACGAAAACTCATCAGCGCCTAACATTGCCATGATGATGACATCTTTAGCGGTCTTTAACTGGCCATCAGTCTGCAGTCGCACTTGGTTACGCAGCCCATTGCGTACCAACGTCTGCTGGGTCTCAGCCAGTCCGATTTCTGGCGAAATGCCAGCGAAGCGCATCGACGAAGCCGGGGATGCTCCAGTGCCACCTTCGGCACCGCTAATGACGATGAGATCTGCTTTCGCTTTGGCGACACCAGCAGCGATGGTACCCACTCCACTCTCGGCCACCAGTTTCACGCTGACGGCAGCCGTCGGGTTAATGTTCTTCAAATCAAAGATGAGTTGTGCAAGGTCCTCAATCGAATAGATGTCATGATGAGGTGGCGGCGAGATGAGTGAGATGCCAGGAATGGCATTACGCGTCTTAGCGATGACGTCGTTCACCTTAAAGCCTGGCAACTGTCCACCCTCACCGGGTTTAGCGCCCTGTGCCACCTTGATCTGAATCTCCTCAGCATTCACCAGGTATTCGGCTGTCACACCAAACCGGCCGCTGGCAATCTGTTTAGTCTTGCTCGACAGCGACACGCCATCCACATCCAAATGGTAGCGCGCATTATCCTCGCCTCCCTCGCCTGTGTTCGAACGAGTGCCAAGTTTGTTCATGGCCAGAGCCAAAGCCTCATGTGCTTCGATGCTCAAAGCACCGAACGACATGGCTCCCGTCACGAAGTGTTTTACGATACTTTCTACCGACTCCACCTCATCTATTGGTGTAGGCGTTGCCGCCTTTTTCCAACTAAAGAAATCGCGGATGAAGATAGGGCTGTCCTTTTCATCGACCAGCGATTCCCACTCCATGAACTTCTTATAGCTGCCCAAACGGGTAGCCAACTGAAGATTTGCTATTGTCTCCGGATTCCAAGCATGTTTGATACCGTCCTTGCGCCAAGAGAACAGCCCTTGATTCTTCAATAGCGGTTGTTCCTGGGCTGCTTTTTGCAGACGTATAGCATCCCGCGCAATCTCCTTGAGTCCAACACCACCAATGGTACTTACCTCCGTTCCGAAATATCTGCGCAGCAAGTCCTCACTGAGTCCGATGCTCTCGAAAATCTTCGCGCCCCGATAGCTGCGGATGGTCGAGATGCCCATTTTAGACATGATTTTTTTCAGTCCCTTATCCACCGCTTTGATATAATGGCTTTCTGCGGTAGCATAATCCTCTTGTATCTTCCCACGTTTCACTAAATCGTCAAGAACGGCAAAGGTCATATACGGACACAACGCGCTGGCGCCATAACCCAACAGCAAAGCAGCGTGCATGGTCTCACGAATCTCTCCGCTCTCGACAATCAGCGCCGTCTGCACACGTTTTCCGACACTGATCAGATAATGGTGTACGGCAGAAACCGCCAACAAAGACGGGATGGCAGCATGCTCATTGTCTATCCCCCGGTCGGTCAAGATAATGTAGTTCACGCCCTCATCCACACTACGTTCAGCCTCATGGCAAAGGTCATCGAGTGCCTGACGCAGTCCCTCTTCTCTTTTTTCAACTTCGAAGAGAATGGGCAGCTTCTGGGTTTTGAATCCCTTATAACGGATATTGCATAATATATCGAGTTGTGTGTTGGTTAATACGGGTTGTGGCAGTCTCACCATCTTACAGTTGGAAGCGTCAGGTGTCAAGATGTTCGTACCTACCGCGCCGATATACTCCGTCAGCGACATCACCAACTCCTCGCGAATGGGGTCGATGGCGGGATTGGTCACCTGGGCGAATTGCTGACGGAAGTAGTTGAACAACACCTGTGGTTTTTCGCTGATGACGGCCAACGGTGTGTCATTGCCCATTGCTGCCACAGGTTCCTGCCCTGTCGTGGCCATCGGGATGATGGTGCGTTCGATGTCCTCCTGTCCGAAACCGAACTGCACAAGTCGTTGCACGAGGTGATCCACCCCGTTCTCCACCTTTCGACCGCTCTTCAACTTCTCCAGTTGCACACGGTTCTCACTGAGCCATTCGCGATAGGGATGCGCCTTGGCCAACTGTTCTTTTATTTCTCCGTCGTAATAGATTTTCCCTTCCTGTGTATCAATCAGCAAAATCTTACCTGGCTGCAATCGCCCTTTCGCTACCACGTCGCCCGGTTCAAAGTCCATCACACCCACTTCCGAGGCCACCACCATCATACCGCTTTTATTAATGGTATAGCGGCTGGGACGCAGACCATTTCTGTCAAGCATGCCACCTGCGTACCTTCCGTCGCTGAACAACAGTGCAGCAGGTCCGTCCCACGGTTCCATCAATATCGAATGGTACTCATAGAACGCTTTTAAATCTTCACTAATGGGATTCTTGTCATTGAAACTCTCCGGTACGAGAATTGCCATAGCCTGAGGGAGCGACAACCCGCTCATCATCAGGAATTCAAACACGTTGTCGAGACTGGCAGAGTCGCTCATGCCCTCCTGCACAATGGGAGAAATCTGTTTGATGTCGCCCAGCGCCTCACTGCTGAGCACACTCTCACGGGCTTTCATCCATCCACGGTTACCACGAATGGTGTTAATCTCACCGTTGTGAGCCAACAAGCGGAAAGGTTGGGCCAGAGACCATGTCGGAAAAGTGTTTGTGCTGAACCGTGAATGCACCAGAGCCAATCCGCTGGTCAAGTAGGGACTCGATAAGTCCGGGAAATACCGGCGCAACTGTCCGCTGGTCAGCATTCCTTTATAAATGATGCTTGTATTGGATAGCGAACAAATA
>CAMJFC010000042.1 GCA_946404865.1 uncultured Prevotellaceae bacterium | reverse complement strand
CTGCTCCGGCTGCTATCACCTGGTCGGCTATCTCGGCGTAGTACTCCACGGTATGCACGGGCGATGTGGTGATGCAGAGCGTGGCCTGGGGCGTCATGCCCGCTGCCTTAGCCCAGCGGATGCTGGGGATGATGTTGCGCACGTCGTTCAGTCCGCAGAAGATGCGGGGTATGTCGACGCCCTGTGCGTGCTTGACCTTATACTGCAGCTCGCGCACGTCGTCGGGCACGGGATACATGCGCAGGGCGTTCAGACCGCGGTCGAGCATGTGTGTCTTGATGCCTACTTCGTTGAAGGGCTTGCAGAAGGCCCGCACGGCGGCGTTGGGGTTCTCGCCAGCCAGCAGGTTCACCTGCTCGAAGGCACCGCCGTTGGTTTCCACGCGGTCGAAGCAGCCCATGTCGATGATGGCGGGAGCGACGCGCTCCAACTGGTCCTTTCGAGGCTGGAATTTACCCGACGACTGCCACATGTCGCGGTACACAAGACTAAACTGGATTTTCTTTTTCATCTGTATTTCGTTTTAAGTTACATAAGGATTGTGCAAAAATAATGTTTTTTTTCTATCCGTCATCACTTCATCCGATTTTTTTTTGCAAATAAGCAAAAAAACAGTATTTTTGCATCGCCAAAAAAGTATTTCTGAAGGATGAAAAAGAAACATGTCTTCATTGCGCTCGCTCTGTTGACCGCCACGATGGGTTGTAAATATAATCCTGCGGAGGCTGAAGGAGAGCCGTTGCCGCAGATGGCTTCCTATGAGGCTGTGAACGATTCCCTGTGTTACGGATTCGCCTGTGATGGCTGTTCCGACTCGGTTGTCGTCTTCCTGCCCGACTCCATCAGCGACCCTGTCAGTTACGATATCATGCGGGCGTTCCGCCGCCATCAGGTATATGGGAATCCCAGCGTGGGCGACAAACTGGCGCTCTATCTCTCACCCGACGGCAAGGATGTGCTTCAGGTGGTTGACATCGACGCATTGAAAGGAACATGGGTCTATCAGGTGTACCCACAGCCGCGCGTCCGTCATCATACCAACGAGGATGGTGAGGAGGTGAAGCTCACAGAGGACGAGCAGCATGCGATTGATTCCATGTTGCAAACGTATATGAAACCCCGCGAGTATGGGTTTACCCTGAAACGTGATTTCACCTCGCAGTCGGTGGGCGGACCACCCCGTCAGACCTCATTGGACGAGGAACTGCCGGTGGTTTATCCACCGCTGAAACGCTATAGCGAATGGCATCTGTGGAATGGTAAACTCATCCTCACCTCACGTTCCAGAAGACAGCAAGGCGACACGGCGCAGCATGTGCCTGCGCAGGTGAAAAATGATACGGTGGAACTGGTGATGATGCGACGCGACACCCTTGTGCTCCGGTTCGACGACCATGAGCGCAAATTCTCGCGCAAGCCCGATTCACTGATGGTTAAATAGCCGCTCTTCGGCCAGATGCTCGTATTTCGTTCCGGGCCGGCCGTAGTTGGCGTATGGGTAGATGCTGATGCCTCCACGGGGTACGAACAGACCTGTCACCTCAATATACTTGGGGTCCATCAGTTTGATGAGGTCTTTCATGATGACATTGACACAGTCTTCGTGAAATCCGCCGTGATTACGGAAACTGAACAGGTACAGTTTCAGACTCTTGCTCTCCACCATACGCTTGTCGGGGATGTAGCAGATGCGTATTTCGGCGAAGTCGGGCTGACCCGTGACGGGGCAGAGGGCAGTGAACTCGGGGCAGTTGAAACGCACCCAGTAGTCGTTTTCTTGATGTTGGTTCTCAAAGGTTTCCAGCACTTCGGGCGTATAAGTGGTGGCGATGGCCGCCTCATTGCCCAGGGCTTTCAGATGTTCTTGTTTTCTGTCCATAGATTCTTGTTTTTTAAGAGGTTACCAAGCACTCTTCGTAATGTGGGTGCAAAAGTACACAAAATATTTAAGAGTAAAAAAGTAAAACAATTAAAAAGTAATAGAGATGAAAAAAATCTTTTCGACAATTGTCATGCTGGTGACTGCCTTGACAGTCATGGCACAAGACCAAGAGTTCACGGTGTCGGGCGAGGTGCGCTCCGACGTGAAAGAGGTTCTGTTCTATATCTTAGGGGAAAAGCCAGAGAAGATAGGTATGGCGCAAGTGCAAAACGGCCTCTTCTCTTACACGGGCACTCAGCCCAAGGATGCCATCCTCGCTGTTGGCACAAAGGAGTATTACCAACCCTTTGTCAACGATGGCACTCCCCTGCAAGTCTTCTTCGTGGACAATGAGCAAGGTGATATGAAGGTGGAAGGAATGCCGTTGCTCGTGATGGCTGGCTCCGATCAGAATATCCAGATGGCGAAGGCCGACCGCGTGATCAGCAAGTATGACTATGATTTTATGAAGGTGCTTCAGGATTTGCAATCGCAAGCCACGGACGACAATATGGCGCAGTTGCAGCAGCAGGCCATGGCGGCTTACATGTTGGCGTTGAACGGCAAAATGGAGGAACTGAAGAAATACACGAACACGCTGGTGCCCGCTGCTTATCTTCCCACCATGTTCCAAGAGTTGAACTACGAACAGCTGAGCGAACTGTTCTCACCTGCTACTCCCTATTTTAATCATCCGCAGATGAAAGGGGTGAAGGAGTTTTTCGAGATGTTGGCCCTCAAACAGCCGGGTCAGCCATTCCATGACGTCACGGCCAATGATATGTATGGACGTGAGCACAAACTGAGTGAGTGGTGCGGCAAGGGCAACTATGTGCTGGTGGATTTCTGGGCCAGTTGGTGTGGACCCTGCCGCCAGGAGATGCCCACGGTGGTGGAGTGCTACAACAAATATCACGGTAAGAACAAGTTCGAAGTGGTGGGCATCTCGCTCGATGAGGATGCCGCAGCATGGAAGGCTTCGGTGAAGAAACTCGGCATGGCGTGGCCCCAGCTCTCCGACTTGAAGGGTTGGAAGAGCGATGCTGCCGCTGCTTACGGGGTGGCGGCCATTCCCTCGAATGTGCTTGTTGACCCGCAAGGTCAGATTATCGCCACCGACCTGCGTGGTGAGGACCTGAAAGCCAAACTCGCCGAACTGTTTGAATAATAGGGAGCTAAAGGGAGGTAGAAGGAGGTAGAAGGAGATAGAAGGAGATAGAAGGAGATATAGGGAGATAGAAGGAGATAGAAGGAGTTAGAAGGAGTTAGAAGGAGATAAAGGGGAGTTATCGCAGTCTTCGACTGCTTAGGAAGTTAAAGGACAATAGCTCTGAATCTTGGAATGAGTAAGCTTATGTCCTCTATCTTCTTAGGGCGATAGCTTCCTTTATCTTTTTTTACTCTCCAAGGAAATTCTCAAAAAGAACTCTCCCCAAAGGAACGTCTGAAAAAAGTTCAAAAAGCGGAAGTAAAAATGATTTATATCAATGATTTTTGTTTTTAACTTTATTAAATAAATAATGTTAGGAAAAACTTTTGTGTTCCCCTCGATTTGCAGTAACTTTGCAACAATTTTCCAATAGAGTGTTTTATGACAGACAGAAAACAAATAAAAACAGCGCTCATTTCCGTGTTTCATAAGGACGGATTGGATGAGTTGCTCAAGAAATTGAATGAAGAAGGAGTGAAGTTCCTCTCCACAGGTGGAACACAGAAGTTTATCGAATCGCTCGGTTATGCGTGCCAGACCGTTGAAAGCGTCACCACTTACCCCTCTATCTTAGGCGGGCGGGTGAAGACCTTGCATCCCAAAGTGTTCGGCGGCATCCTGGGTCGCCGCGAACTGGAGTCCGACCGCGAGCAGATGGCACAGTATGAGATACCTGAGATAGACCTGGTCATCGTTGACCTCTATCCGTTTGAAGATACCGTCAAGAGCGGCGCTTCCGAGGCCGACATCATCGAGAAAATCGATATCGGCGGTATCTCGCTCATCCGTGCCGGAGCGAAGAACTTCAATGATGTGGTCATCGTGCCGAGTAAGGCTGAATATGCTGTGTTGCTCGATATCCTCAATAAGAAGGGTGCAGCAACCGATTTGGCCGACCGCCGGATGTTTGCCACCCGCGCGTTCGGGGTCAGCTCCCACTATGATACCGCGATTCACCAGTATTTTGCAGGAGAGTAAGGGGAGAAATCTCGGCGTTCTCGGCGATTTCGGAGTTCTTGGAGTTCTCGGCGAGCTCAGAGTTCTCGGAGATCTTAGAGATTGGAGTTCCCTAAAATAATTTTCAATCAAAAAAAAGAAATGGGATTTTTTTCATTTATACAAGAGATAGCGATGGACCTCGGCACCGCTAACACGATTATCATCAGCGATGATAAGATTGTGGTGGACGAGCCATCTGTGGTGGCTCTCGACCGGCGTACGGATAAGATGATTGCCGTGGGCGAGAAGGCCAAACTGATGTATGAAAAGACGCACGACAACATACGTACCATCCGTCCGCTGCGCGACGGTGTCATCGCCGACTTCACGGCTTGTGAGCAGATGATGCGTGGACTCATCAAAATGGTGCATTCCGGCAGCCGTCTGTTCTCACCTTCACTGCGCATGGTGATAGGCGTGCCGTCGGGCGCCTCGGAAGTGGAACTGCGTGCCGTGCGCGACTCGGCAGAACATGCTGACGGACGTGATGTCTATTTGATTTTTGAACCGATGGCGGCCGCTATCGGTATCGGTATTGACGTGGAGGCACCAGAAGGCAATATGATTGTTGACATCGGTGGTGGTAGTACCGAAATCGCCGTTATCTCACTCGGTGGTATCGTGTCGAACAACTCCATCCGTACCGCGGGCGACGACCTGACGGCCGACATCCAGGAGTATATGAGCCGCCAGCACAATGTGAAGGTGTCGGAGCGTATGGCCGAGCGTATCAAGATACATGTGGGCAGTGCGCTCACCGACCTTGGCGACGAGACCCCCGAGGATTATATCGTGCACGGTCCGAACCGTATCACGGCACTCCCCATGGAGGTGCCCGTATGTTATCAGGAGATTGCACACTGTTTGGATAAGACCATCGCCAAGATAGAGAACGCGGTGCTCTCGGCTTTGGAGAGCACACCGCCAGAGTTGTATGCCGATATCGTTCATAACGGCATCTATCTCACGGGTGGCGGCGCCTTGTTGCGAGGCTTGGACAAGCGTCTGCACGATAAGATACACATCCCCTTCCATATTGCCGAAGACCCCTTGCACAGTGTGGCCAAGGGTGCCGGTGTGGCTTTGAAGAACGTGGACCGCTTCTCATTCCTGATGAGATAGTTAACCGTTTGGGCCGGTGCGCAACCTGTTAGAATTCCTATCACGCCACAACCACTGGTTTGTTTTCATATTATTAGAGGTGGTGGGGTTGGTGTTGCTGTTTCAGTACAGCAACTACCATGCCAGTGTGTGGTTTTCATCGGCCAATGCCGTCACGGGAAAGGTGATGGAAGCGGATGCGTGGGTCACTTCGTTTTTTCACATGCGCGGAGAGAACGAGGATTTGACCGCCCGCAACCTGCAGTTGGAACAAGAGGTGTTCGCCCTGCGCAATGAGCTCGACGAGGCGTACCGCCGCGATACGACGTTGCAGGACCGGCGGCAACAGATACTTTTCGACACCTTGCAGACGATACCCGCCAAAGTGGTAGGCAACTCCGTGCACCGGGTGAATAACATGATGACCATCGACAAAGGCGAGGCCGACGGCGTAAAGCCCGATATGGGCGTGGCCTGCGGCACAGGTGTGGTCGGCATCGTTTATCTCACCTCTGCCCATTATTCCGTGGTGCTGCCTGTGCTCAATGAGAAGTCAAACATCAGTTGCGCCATTCAGGGACGCGGCTATTTCGGCTATCTGCATTGGAACGGCGGACTGACCGATGTGGCCTATGTGGACGATGTGCCCCGCCATGCTAAGTTCGAGTTGGGCGACACCATCATCACCAGCGGCTATTCGTCGGTCTTCCCCGGTGGTCTGATGGTGGGCACGGTGACCGAACAACTCGACTCGCGCGACGGATTGTCGTACCGGCTGAAGGTGCAACTGACCACCGACTATGCGCAACTGCGCAACGTGAATGTCATTCGGTATGCCCATCGGCAGGAACAGGCTGAGTTGGAGGAGAAAGCAGCCGAGACCCTCAACATGGATGTCAAAAATCAATAAGGGAGGTGTGGCATGGACTTCAGTTATCTGAAACATTTCTTGAGTTTTCTATCCTTGGCGTTGGTGCAGGTGTTTGTGCTTAACCACATCACCCTGTTCGGCGTTGCCACACCGTTGCTGTATATCTTCTTTGTGCTGAAGATGCGTCGCAATTATCCCCGATGGGCTATCATCGTCGAGGCTTTCGTATTGGGGCTGCTGATGGACACCTTTCAGAATACGCCGGGCGTGGCGGCATGCTCGATGACGTTGCTCGGTATGATTCAACCCCCACTCTTAGACCTTTTCGTGACACGTGAACTGCCAGAAGACGCACGTCCCTCGGCGGTTGTGCTCGGTTGGCTGAAGTTCTTTTATTACGCAGGCATCTCGTCTTTGATTTACTGCGTGGCATTTTTCACGCTGGAACAGTTTGCCTTCTTCAACTGGATGCAATGGTTGGACCGTGTGGTGGGTAGCACCGTGCTGACCTTGTTGCTTGTGATGCTGCTGGAATTGGCTCAGAAAAAGAAGGAATGAAGGAATATGACCTGACAACCCGAAGATATGTGATAGGCGGTGTGGCAATAGCAGTGGTGGTATTGTACATCGCCCGGCTGTTCTATCTGCAAATCATGAGCCCCGACTACAAGAAAAACGCCGACAGCAACGCTTTTCTGAAGAAAGTGGAGTTTCCCTCGAGGGGCATCATCTCCGACCGTAACGGGAAGTTGTTGGTTTACAACAAACCCTCGTACGATATCATGGTGGTGATGAACGAGGTGGGGTATAAGCAAGACACCGTCGTGGTGTTCGACACGTTGGAGTTCTGTCGCACGCTCAATATCACCCGTGATTATTTCGACCGTCGTATGCGCGATATCAAAGACCGGTCGAAAAACCCCGGCTATTCACCCTATACACAACAGATATTCATGGCGCAGCTCTCCGATCAGGAGTTCAGCGTCTTCCAGGAGAAAATCTACCGTTTTCCCGGTTTCGACATCCAGAAGCGTAGTGTGCGGCAATATGAGTATCCGAGTGCCGCGCTCGTGTTGGGCGATGTGGCTGAGGTGTCGCAGGGTGACATCAAGAAAGACGACTACTACCAGCCTGGCGACTATATCGGCAAGGTGGGCGTGGAGCGTGCCTATGAGGAGGCATTGCGCGGACAGAAAGGTGTGCAGGTGCTTTTGCGCGATGCGCGCGGACGCATCCAGGGACACTATATGAACGGCGAATACGATACGCAACCCACGCCCGGCAAAGACCTTACGCTGAGCATCGACATCGACCTGCAGATGTTGGGCGAACGACTCATGGAGGGTAAACTGGGCAGTATCGTGGCCATTGAACCCTCCACGGGCGAGATTTTATGCTTGGTGTCGAGTCCGTCGTACGACCCTCGTATGATGATTGGCCGACAGCGGGGAAAGAACCACATGGCATTGGCCCGCGACCCGATGAAACCCCTGCTCAACCGGGCCATCATGGGTACTTATCCGCCGGGTTCCACGTTCAAAACCTCACAGGCGCTCACCTTCCTCACCGAGGGTATTATCACCGAGAGCACCAACTATCCCTGCCACCGTGGTTTCGTCTATGGCGGTATGCGTGTGGGATGTCACGGTCACGGCTCGCCCTTGAGTCTCATCCCTGCCATTGGCACCTCATGCAATGGTTATTTCTGCTGGGGACTCTATCACATGCTCACCGACAAGAAATACGGCAGCATCACCAATGCGATGAACACTTGGCGCGACTATATGGTGAGTATGGGTTTCGGCTATCAGCTCGGTGTGGATCTGCCCGGTGAGGTGAGGGGAATGATACCCAATGGTGATTTCTATGACAAAAGTTTCAAGAACGGGTGGAATGCGTTGGGTGTCATCAGTATCTCTATCGGACAGGGTGAGGTGACCCTTACCCCGCTGCAAATCGCCAATTTGGGTGCCACGATAGCCAACAGGGGCTATTATATCACCCCTCATGTGGTGAAAGAGATACAAGACCAGTCGCTCGACTCCATCTATACGGTCAAACACTATACCAAAGCCTCGCACCAAGCATACGAGTTGGTGGCGCAAGGCATGAGAAGGGCCGTGCAGGCCGGAACGTGCCGCAGAGCCAACCGTTCAGACTATGCCGTTTGCGGCAAGACAGGTACGGCGCAGAACAAAGGGCGCGACCATAGCGCCTTCATGGGGTTCGCGCCCATGGAGAATCCGCAGATAGCCATCGCGGTGTATGTGGAGAACGGTGGTTTTGGTGCCACCTTCGGTGTGCCTATCGGCGCACTGATGATGGAGCAGTATATCAAAGGCAAACTGTCGAGCTCGTCGGAGTCGCAGGCGGCCAGCATACAAAAACGTCATATCAACTATGGTAAAGCAGACAGATAAGGGCACAAGCGTCATCCGTTCGCTCGACTGGTGGACCATCGCCATTTATGTAGCGTTGCTCGCTTTCGGGTGGATGAGTGTCTGCGGCGCCTCATACGATTTTAGCACCCCCAACCTGTTCAGTCTCGACACCCGTTCGGGCATGCAGATTGTGTGGATAGGCACATCGCTTGTGCTCGGCTTGGTCATCCTATTGCTTGACAACAAATACTACGACACGTTTGCCTATTTCATTTATGGTGCCATGTTGTTGCTGCTCTTCGGCACCATCTTCAACCCCCATGAAATCAAAGGCTCACGCTCGTGGCTTGTCTTGGGACCGGTACGTCTGCAACCGGCTGAGTTTGCCAAGTTCGCTACTGCGTTGGCCATCAGTAAGTTCATGAGCACATACGGTTTCAGCATGCAGAACCTGCGTAATTTCGTATCTGCCTGTGCTATCGTTTTGGTGCCTATGATGCTTATCATCGGACAGAAAGAGACGGGGTCGGCTTTGGTCTATCTCGCCTTCTTCCTCATGTTTTATCGTGAGGGGATGCCCGGCAGCGTGCTCTTCACCGGCGTGGCCATGGTGGTCTATTTCGTCTTGGGTATCCGCTATGAGCAGATACAACTGCTCAACACACCCTCGTCGGTCGGCAAATTCGTGGTGCTGCTCTTGGTGCAGATGTTCACCGCCGCCATGGTTTATGTCTATTGCAATGACAAGCGCAAGGCGATGGGCATTTTGAGTTATATCTTGACAGTCACCATCGGTTTTCTGCTTTTCGCCGTATATGTCATCCCCTTTGATGTGGTCTGGGTGCAGTTGGTGCTCAGCGCCGCGCTCATCGGTTATCTGCTCTATCAAGGGATGTACACCCGGGTGCGCAACTACCTCTATATCGCCCTGTTCGCGTTAGGGTCAATCACGTTCTTCTACTCTGCCAGTTATGTGCTCAACCAAGTGATGGGCGCGCATCAACGCACGCGTATCAATGTGTTGTTAGGACTCGACGATGATATCTCGGGGGCGGGCTATAATGTGCATCAGAGCGAAATAGCCATCGGTTCGGGCGGTTTGGCGGGTAAAGGTTTTTTGAATGGGACGCAGACGAAACTGAAATTTGTGCCGGAACAGGATACCGACTTCATCTTTTGCACGGTGGGCGAGGAAGAAGGCTTCTTGGGCTCGTCGGCGGTGCTCATCTTGTTTTTGCTACTGATATTACGGCTGATTTATTTGGCTGAGCGACAACCATTTAAGTTCGGAAGGGTCTATGGCTATTGTGTGCTCAGCATCTTCTTGTTCCATGTGTTTGTGAATGTGGGCATGGTGCTGGGCCTCACCCCGGTAATCGGCATTCCCTTGCCGTTCTTCAGTTACGGCGGTTCATCGCTTTGGGGATTCACCATCCTGTTGTTCATCTTCCTCAGAATAGATGCGGGAAGAAAAGAATTGGTGAAGAATTAGAAAAGCCCTCATCCTATTTGACCTCTAACCTCAGGCCGACATCATGGATGCCGGGAAGGATGTGGCGTCGCATGTCATGATGAACCTTGACGTGAAGGGAATCGCCTTGGTGGAGGGTGAGGAATCTGAAAATCTTCTCCTTTTGGAACAAAGAGAATCCGCGCCCCTCATTATCGCCGTCATCATCATATATGGAATAAAGGAGGGTGTCGATGATATGCCGGTGCGAGGGTATTACCTCTTGGTCAACGACTAGACACAACTGGCGGAAAGGATAATTGTTGTCGGTGCGGATGTTGAGGGCTTCAATGTAGGTGCCGGTTGTTTCCACGGGTGGCACACCGAAACAGAGCACCGTGTCGCGGTCCCATCCCTCAGCATTCGTGTGTCGGTATTCATCGTAACGGGTATAGGGGTGGCATGCCACCATCATAGCCATGCAAGCACATAATAGTATAGGCATGGCCGCTATCTGTGAGATGGCGTGCCATGCCATTTTCCTCTTGATGGCAAACGATGGTTGTGCCGGTAGGTCAGTCATTCTGAGGGCGTTTTCGCTTGGGGCGCGGTTGTCTGTTTGCATTGCCAGGGTTGCTGGTATTGCCGGGGTTGCCGGTGTTACTGCTATTGGCTGGATTACCAGTGTTGCTCGCAATATTATTGCGTTTTTTCTTCTTTTTCTTGCTCTTGTCAAAACGAGTGATGCTTTCGCCTTCCAGCAGGTCCACAGGACGCTCATTCTCGCGCAATGCACCGTCTTCGAGCAGAGAGAGGGGCTTCTCGCCGCGTTTGTTCATTTCGATGATTTGGTGGGCGCGCTCGGCGGTGATGGTTTCGGTGTTGACGGCTATGCCTTTGTCGGTAGAGTAGGTGATGAGTCCCATCAGGATATCCACCTTAAACTGGTAATAGTCGCAGTCGGCGGTTTGCAGCACGACATCGCGAGGCGGCATCTTCTTGCCTGCCTCAATATAGTCATCGACCTCGTAGTTGAGACAGCATTTCAGTTTGGCACACATACCGGCCAGTTTCTGCGGGTTGAGTGAGATGTCCTGAAAGCGTGCGGCATTGGTGCTCACGCTGACGAAGTTTTTCATCCAGGTGGCACAGCAGAGTTCACGGCCGCAAGGACCGGTGCCACCGATGCGACCCGCCTCCTGACGCGCGCCAATCTGTTTCATCTCGATGCGCACGTGGAACGTGTCGGCCAGCACTTTGATGAGTTGACGGAAATCCACACGCTCGTCGGCAATGTAATAGAAGATGGCCTTATTGCCGTCGCCTTGGTATTCCACATCGCCGATTTTCATCTGCAAGCCTAAGTCCTTGGCTATCTGCCGGCTTTGTATCATCGTGCCGTGCTCACGCGACTTAGCCTCATAGTATTTGTCCATATCCACGGGTTTGGCTATGCGGTAGATACGGCGGATGTCATCGGCCGACTTCAGGTTGGCTTTCTTGATTTGCAACTTGACCAGTTGTCCAGTAAGAGTCACCACGCCGATATCGTGCCCTGGATTGGCCTCCACGGCCACGATGTCGCCTTTTTTCAGGTCTAAACCGTTGACGTTATGGTAATAGCCCTTGCGCGTGTTCTTAAATTGCACTTCCACCAGGTCGGTGCTTTCGGCATTTCCCGGGACATCGGCCAACCAGTCGTAGGTGTTCAACTGCTTGTCTTGTCGTCCCACGCCGCGACGACAGAGACCGCGGTCGCAGCCTGTCGCCATCTTGAATTTCATATCTTTATAATCCAAAATATTGTCGTTTTTTTGTTGTTTTCTTTTATTTATGTCGTTATTACGTTATCACGTTATGTCGTTATCACGTCATTTCGTCTTCTATATACTCCCTCCCCTCGGGGAGGGTCGAGGTGGGGACTTCCTTTCCCCTTTTATTTCCTGATTTCAATAATCGTGTTGAGGGCCAGGTCGAAGAAGACGATTTTGGCATTGGCGTTTTGGCCGATGTCGCGGATGGCCAGTTGTATCTTGTCTGACAACTCAATCACATTGCGCTCGTTGACGAAACGGGCGAAGTTGCGTGCGAAATTCTCTTCCTCTACAGTCATATAGTTCAATTCCGGGCGACGGAAATTGTACATGAAATTCTCTCTGATGAGACGGAGGAAATAGTTGAGCATACGCCGCTGCCGTTCTCTTCCCATGGTGGCTACATTGTCTGACCACCGTTTGAGCTCTTTCACATTGCGGCTGTAGGCCAGGCGCATCAGCATGATGAAAAGGTCAAGAAACTGTTTGTTCTCGTTCCCCGCATCCAGTTCCTCGAGCGCTTTGCTCCAGTCGCCGGTAGCGATATGTGCTACGCGCCGTGCTTGTTCCTCGTCAATGGCCCGTCGTTCTACCAGGGCATGATAGATGTCATCTTCGGTGAGCCGTTGGAAATCGATGCGCTGTGTGCGGCTGATGATGGTGTCGAGGAGCAACTCGGGTTGTTCACTCACCAAGATGAACACGGTCTGCTTGGGAGGTTCTTCCAACAGTTTCAGTATTTTGTTGGCCGCCTGGGCATTCATCTTTTCTGGCAACCAGATGAGCGACACCTTATAGCCCCCTTGGCTTGACGACAGACTGAGCTTACGTGCGAGCGCATCGCTTTCTGCCACGGTGATGATTGACTGTTGGTTTTCTACTGGCAGATACTCCATCCACTGCTGAAGGGTGAAATAGGGGCCTTTGTTAAGCAGCTTATGCCAATCTTGGATGAAATCATCGCTGGCGGGCTTGTAGTCTGCTGGTGTACCTTTCGGTTTGATGACGGGGAAGGTGAAATGCAAGTCAGGATGCTCCCACTTCCTCAGCATGGAGCACTGCCGGCATTGTCCGCAGGAGTCTTCATCGCTGCGTGTCTGGCAGAGCAGGTAAGAAGCGAAAGCAAAAGCTGTGGCCATCTTTCCGCATCCGTAGGGTCCGCAAAAGAGCAAGGCATGTGGCACCCGTCCGTCGGCCACCATCTGCCGCAGACGAGCCTTCACTTTTTCTTGGCCTATCACTTCTTTGAACTGCATTTCTTTTTATAGTTTTTAATAGTCTCTATAGTCTCTATAGTATCTATAGTTTCTATAGTTTTTAATAGTATCTATAGTATCTATAGTTTCTATAGGGGCTATAGTAATCTGTTGACTACCTCCTTGACGGCATCGACTGCTGAGACGGTGTAGAAATGGATGTTCTTGACGCCATGGGCATACAGGTCGCGGCACTGGTGTGTGGCCCAGGCAATGCCTAAACGCTTGGCTTCTTCATCTGTGCGGCAGCGCATGGCCTCTGCGGCCAATTCCTGCGGGATGTCGCAGTGGAATGTTTTGGGCACGACCGACAGTTGAGATAATTTGGCGAAAGGCTTGATGCCGGGGATGATGGGAATGGTGATGCCCATCTCGCGGGCCATGCGAACGAAGGTGTAGTATTTCTCGTTGTCGTAAAAGAGCTGAGTCACTGCATATTGGGCACCAAGATCCTGTTTCTGTTTCAGATAATACATGTCCTGCTCTAAGTTGGGTGCCTCTTCATGCTTTTCGGGATAACAGGCCACACCGAACGAGAAGGGACGGCCGGGGTTCTTGATGGGGGTGCCATCGGCGAAGAATCCTTCATTGAAACGTTTCACCTGGCGGATGAGGTCGGTGGTGTGGGTATGACCGCCCGGTGTGGGGGTAAACACCCGGTCGTCGCGGGCCTTGTCGCCGCGCAACAGCAGCAGGTTCTCAATGCCGAGGAACTGTAGGTCGAGCAACTCGTATTCGATGTTCTCGATGGTGGTGCCACTACAGATGATGTGCGGGATGACGGGGATGCCGAACTTCTGTTGGATGGCGGCAGCGATGGCGATGGTGCCGGGACGCAGACGCACACGGTGCCGCTCCAACAGACCATTGTCCAGTTCCTTATAGACGTACTCGCTATGGTGCGTGGTGATGTTGATGAAGAGGGGATCCAGCTCTTTCAGCTTCGCGATGGTGCGGAAGAGACTGTCGGTGCCGGAGCCTTTCAGGGGCGGCAGCACCTCAAAAGAGAAGTGCCGCCCTGAATTTCCTTCGTCAAGCAACGGTTGAATGTTCATTGGTGGGAGTTTAGGAGTTTTGGAGTTTAGGAGTTTTGGAGTTTTGGGAGTTTAGGAGTTTAGGAGTTTAGGAGTTTGGACAATAGCTGTTGGGGAGTTGCTATTGGCTGTTAGGGAGTTGATTACTTGTCCTTCTTCCACAATTTGGTCATGTCTTCCAACGTCTTGCCTTTGGTTTCAGGCACCATACGCCAGACGAAGAGGGCGGCGATGATGCAGATGCCACCATAGAGGGCGTAAGTGAACCAATGGCCGAAACCGTCGCCTTCCGTCATTTCCATGTTGAACATCGGAACGAACGTGGTACTTACAATCCAGTTGAAAATCCACTGGAACGCCACGGCGATGGCCACGGCAGCACCACGGATGGTGTTGGGGAAGATTTCGGAGATGAGCACCCAGGTGATGGGTCCCCATGACATCATGAACGATGCCGAATAGACCATGATGCTGATGGCGGTAACAATCTCCATACCCGGTTTGCCGAACGTGAAAGCAACACCCAGGGCACCGATGGCCATGCCGATGCTACCGGTGATGAGCAGGGGTTTACGGCCCCATTTCTCCACGGTGAAGATGGCCACCAAGGTGAACAGAATATTGATGATGCCCATCATGACCGTCACCTTCATCGGGTCTTCCATACCCATGTCGCCGAAGATGCGCGGCGCATAATAAAGAACGGCGTTGATGCCTACGGCCTGTTGGAACACACTGAGCATCACGCCCACGAAGATGACAACCCATCCGTAGGTGAAGATACGTTCGGTCTTCTCGGTGATGGTCTCTTTGATATTGGTGAGAATGGCCTTGGCTTTGCTTGCACCGTTGATACGGCTCAGGATTCCCTCTGCTTTCTGGTCTTGTCCGATCATCACTAGATAACGCGGAGTCTCGGGCACGAAGCAGATGAGCAGGGCAAACAGTCCGGCGGGTACGGCTTCGCTACCGAACATATAGCGCCAACCAGTGGTCACGGTCCATTGTGCGGCGGGGTTGATGGAGGCTAAGCCTTTGCCCATCTCTTCCACCAACGGTTGGATATGTTCGCCGAGGATGAAGAAGTTGACGAAATAAACCACCAACTGACCGAAGATGATGGCGAACTGGTTCCACGACACCAGTGTGCCACGGATGTTCGACGGAGCCACCTCGGCGATGTACATCGGGCAGATGGCAGAGGCTAAGCCTACGCCCACACCGCCGATGACGCGGTAGATGTTGAACATGACGAGCAGATTGAACGTAGCTTCTCCCTTTTGGAAGAAAAGAAATTCGGGGTTCATGCTGCCCAAAGCGGAGATGAAGAAAAGGATACCTGCCAGGATGAGCGACTTCTTACGTCCTAAGCGAGTGGCTAAAAGACCGGAGAGGGCACTTCCGATGATACAGCCGATGAGGGCCGATGAACAGGTGAACCCATGCCACGCATCCGTATAGTTAAAGTCGGCGGCGTCTTTGAAGAAGGCTTGCAAACCTTTTTCTGCGCCGGAAATCACTGCGGTGTCGTAACCGAAGAGCAGACCGCCAAGGACGGCCACCAAAACAATAGAGAAAAGGTAGGCTTTGCTACCAGATTGTTGTTCCTTCATGTGAAACTGCGATTTTTATGATTGATAGAGATAGGATTTGTTCATCACGTGGTGGTCATCTCAGCTCGCATTCTTTTGAGAATGACATTCAACTTGCAAAATTACGCCTTTTTTTTGGCTTTGCCAAAAAACTGTTGAAAAAAGTGCATTGACAGCGATGGCACAAAAAAACAGCGGCTCCAAATCGGAGCCGCTGAATGATTCATAGAGAGTCAGAAAATATCAATGACTGTTTTTTTGAAAGTTCAAAACGGTCAATAATTATTTCTTGATGAATTTCTTGCCTTTCTCAATCACGATACCGCGATAATCTTTGTTCACACGCTGTCCGGCAAGGTTGTACACCTCTTTCAACGAAGGAGTGAAACCTTTCTGGGCTGTGACATTCTGGATGCCTAAGGACCCACCGGGCTCAAGGATGCCGAGGGCATTCAGCACATCCTCGTGTGTCAGGTCGCCCTGAATGATATAGAAATTCTCTGACGGACCGCACAAGGTTTCAACCGACACAGCGCAGAAACGACCGCGGCGGCCGTCCACCTCGATGACATTACCTTGTGTGAGGTCGGAATTAGTGGCATAGAACTGTATGAACGTTTTTGCATAGTAACCCTCTCTTGTTTCGTCTTGAATGACATAATCCAACCATTCGGGAGCCTCGTATGCCTCGCCTGTGCCATCATTGAATATCAGTTCGTAATTGTCATAGTTCTCGTCTTCTCCTCCTTCTTCTTCAGCCGGTATGGTGGTAGTCCAAGCCTGAGTAGCGATTAAGTAGGCGAAACTCAGTTGTTCCTCTTCGTCTTCAATGTCGGTGTATGCAATCTTGTCCGCGTCGGTCTCATCGACACGGAGCCAATCGTAGCCCGATACAACTTCGCCATCTTCCCCTTCCATCTCTTTCACGACAGAGACATTATCCATGATGCCGTACAGATAGAACATGGTGATGTAGCCCTCGTCATAGTCTGGTAAGATGTCTTCTCCATTATTTTTATTCACATAGTACTGGATGGTCGGTGCTTGGTAGGGCGCTTCTGCATCGACGGCACTGATGACGTTGAGTCGGAAACCCACATCCACTCCCTCTTGGTTCAGACCGGTAATGATGATGGCGAAAGGTTTGTCGATAACCACGCCCTCGATTTTCTCGTTTCCAAACTCATCTTCAGTGAGATTCAAGAATTCGACACTGCCATAAGCTATTTTAGCGTCTGGTTCGAAGTTGCCATATATGGTGATATCTTTGCTGGTGCAATAGAATGTGCCTAACGTTTCGCCAGCCGAACCGTCTTCATTGAGTGCAACAATATTCATGGCCAATCGTTTGCCCTCGGGTATGCCCGTGTATTTACCGTCAATCTTGTCGGTATAACAAGGCAGCATCACTTCCTCTAAATATAAAGGCGCAGCAGGTTTCTCAAATTCCTGGTAGATGGCATAAGGAACGTAGGTTGAACCGTTATCACTTACTGGGTAGATACCGCCAAAACCGAATTTCGCCGGCATTGTTCCCGACGGTGGGGCATAACCATAATAGGAATCACCTCTGACTTCGTCAAAAATACCTAACAAATTCATTTCGCGTGTTACGTAAACACCGGCATGGTCCAAATCCAAGTAGGTTCCATTAGAGGTATGATAGTCACCGTCGGCGCAGGTATAGGTGACAGTATCATGATGTAAAACAGGTAAGACGTCGATGTAACCGCCAATGATGGGGGAATAAGTCATCACCGCGTTGTTGTCTTCGACATAGGCATCACCTGAGGTTCCCTCGGCGATGGGCTCGTCACCATAGGTCCATGTGGTGACGGCGGGATCAGTGGATTTGTTTTCGAAGGTAATGGGAACAGAGTTAGGTGCATACAGATAATAATATGCGTAACTCGCATCTTCGGGATAATCAGCCGTAAAGAAAGTGCCGGCAGGGCGCTTATAAGCGGTCACAAAGGGTTCTTCGCCGTTGATGGTCATAAATACACCGTCCTTGCCTTTGTAAGACTGCACTGTGAACTCGTAGGAGTTGCCTGCTTCGAATACGAATCCTTGTGCAAAACTTTCGGTGTTGCCTTTGTATGGTTTGTAATATTTATCCCCTGGGGTCGGGTTGAAAATAATCCAATCGTAGGTGCCGGCAGGAATCGTGATGGTGACACTATTGTTGATAATAATGTTTTGGGTATTCACGTTAAAGTCGGCATTCTCAGGAATTTTGTATTCGCAGAGGTCAAACAATGCCTGACTGGCTTCACCACCTGTTGAAGCAAGCATGGTGGCGTCGGCATCCAACAGCATCTGGTAGCCAGAACCATCACCCCATACATCGCCGGCAGAGAGTGTGACGGTACATGTGCCGTCGGCTCTGTTCTTAGCGCGTTTCGCTTTTTCTGCGGCAGTGGGAACCATTTTAAAGGACCGCTGGGCATTGTACTTCACCATTTGCTCAATTTTGTGTTGCAACTTGGCACGATGTGCTTTCGTCTGAGCAAATCCTCCGACCGAGACCATCAAGGCCAAGGTCAATAATAGTAATGTTTTTTTCATAATTATAATATTTTAATAGTTGAGAATAATCCAATAGTTGGCGTCGTTTTGAGAGGTCAGTTTAATCTTAGAGAGATTGAGATTGGTCACTTCAGGAGCGACTGTGTAAGTGCCGCTGAAGGACATGATGAATTGCTCGATGGCAACATTAGCGTTTTTGATGTTTTCCGATCCATCGTTAGAGGGACGGTTGTAGGTGTACACCAATTGATTGCCAGTGAGTTCATAGTTGAACAGGTATTTAGCCCATTGTTTTGAATCACCGTATTGAATACTCAGTTCGCTCAGACCATTGTCTGATTTCGCCATCGTGATATCTCCGATTTTATATTTACGGTTAATCTTGGTGAGTGCGCTGCTGGCGGCTGTCATGAGCTCATTGTATTTCTCTGAGGTGTTATTCTTTTTCTGGATGGTCCATGCGTGACCGCCTTCCCAACTCTCTTGCAGGAACTCCGGTGCAGCGCTGCTGCACAAGACAACGGTGCCCTCCGCAGTGTCAACGAATTGGTCATTGGCCTCGTCGTAAACCATTTCGCGTACGATCTCACCATCGCCCACGCTCACATCGTCTTTGAAACGGATATAATATTTCCCGCCTCGTTTGGTGACGATGAAGGAATGTAAATTGCCATAGGTGATAGCGTCTAACCCCTCAAGGGTAATCATCGCCCGGATGTTGCCTGCTGCGTTGTTGACATCGAAGGTGTAAGTCTTTTCCGCGTCAGGATCGCCTACGTGTTTGCGCAGGTATAACTGATTGGGGGCGGAGGAGGCGAAATATGCGTTCTGATAATTGATGACATCCTCAAAGTACGTTTCGAAGTCAGTGCCTTCCTCAAGCGGCGTAAGCAATGTGTAGGTGCCGCGTTTTTTGCCTTTCAGCATCATATACGAAGCATCCTCCGGAGCATCGACGATGACGAATTCATAGTCGCCGCCGATGCCTGTGCCCAACTCACCGCCCCAGAAGTCGTCTGGGTCGGAGAAGATGTGCAGCAGGTCGTTGTAAGTGTTGAACGAGAGCACCGGACCGTTGTCGGTAATCACATCCCATACCGAGCGGCTTTCTGCATACTTGTTGTCCGTATATGAGTTGCGCATGGCTACCTTCACAGAATGGTCGGCGTTGAAGTCGGCCAAAATCAGATAGCCGTCACCTTCTGCTGTGGGGTAGTACTGCATGGCCCAACCTGCCGGCTGTGCCTCGAGGCGGGCGGAATAGATGCTTTTCATCTCATTCAGGCGCTCAGCGGCACTTTTGTCGAACAGGTCTTCCTCTTCGCCCGCGCAAGCGGTGAACATCACCGCGGCACCCAGAATCATGGGTATTGATAATATCTTATTCATATTCGTGAAGTCTTAGGATCATATTTATTGTTCTGAACTGTATTGCAATACCTCCATTAGCAACCGCGATATGATGTTGGTGCCATCCTCTTGCATCAATGTCAAGTTATTGACAAAATCTCCCTTGCTGTCTCTTTGGAAAGAGCCGTCGGGGTTGCGGGCATATTGGCGTGACTGGATCTCTTCGCGCATCTCATCGATATTGATGTTGTAATATTGTTTCAGCCATGTGCGCACCAAGTCCAGTTTTTGGAGGATGATGGCACTGCCGTCGATGCCGTCGGAACCACCGCCGTCCAAATCGCCGAACGAGATGTGGCCATCGATATCGGTCATGGCAAGGCCATTGGCGTTGCGTGCAATGACTTTTCTCACGACGTGGTAGTCGCCGTTGGCCTGTGGCGCGAGGTAACCGATGCTGTCCACATCATATTGTCGGGACGAGATATAACGGTTAAAGATGCTACCGTTGTCAAAGTTCTCGTCTTGTGAATTGATGGTCATGTCAGCACCGAAGACGGTGCCTCCGTTTTTCTTCAAATTGCTCAATTCGACATCATTGACCTCCTCGCCGTCGCGCATGAATATCACACCACGTTGAGACAGCCATTTGATGTCGGCAGCGGAGAATGCGAACGCCACATCCTTGAAGTCCACATCTTCCCAGTCGAAGTGTGCTGTGGCAAGGCGGTTGTTCCAAGTGTCCTCGTTGTCGGTCAGGTAGCAGGAGAGCGTCTCCACCCAGTCCTCACGTGCGGCTTCCGACGCATACGGGGTGACGAAACCCCAGCTGGCCGTCAGCGAGTCGTGCTTGTTCTGCCAGTCGAGTGGGTCGTAGTGACCGTTGGAGATGACGTCAAATACGGTTGTCGGGCGTTGGTGCGTCTGGTCGAGGATATGTGCGAACTCATGGTGCATCACGTGGAAGAAATACTCATTCATCAGGTCGATATCGTTCACGTTCAAGACATTCACCTTATACAATGTGATTTTCAAACCGCCCTCGGCAGTACCCAATGTTTCCGTTCCTGATGTGGGGTTGTAGGCGGGTGAGCCGATGAGGTGGATGATGCGCGGACAGTTCTCTTTGAGGAACCTCTCGCCGGCAAACTGTTTATACACATCAAACCATAAGTATTTCGCCAAAACAGCCAACTGCATGCTCTTCTCGTAAGTAGCGGGTACGAGATTCTTTTGCATGTCGCTGCCCACATCCTCCATGCGGTAGATGAACCGCAGGTTGTAAGGCTTGAGGAAATTGACTTTCAAGAACGTGTCAAGCGGATAGGTGAAAGCCGTCTTGTCGAGCGGGTAGTCATGGGTGTCGAAGATAGTAGGGGT
Source organism: uncultured Prevotellaceae bacterium (assembly GCA_946404865.1). Classification (GTDB taxonomy): domain Bacteria; phylum Bacteroidota; class Bacteroidia; order Bacteroidales; family Bacteroidaceae; genus Prevotella. The sequence goes on along the minus strand of CAMJFC010000042.1, from coordinate 7,849 downwards.
GAAATCATCGTCGCTGCACGACATCAACCCTCCCGATATGGCGATGGTTGCTCCTATGAGCAAGGTTTTGATTTTCATGTTCATATTCTGGATCCTCCTTTATTTAAAGTAGATATATTTGTCTGTACGTGGCAGCATAGTGGCGTGTTTCGACGCATCCTCAGACGTTGTTGTCGTGGGTTGCGACGGTTGCATGCCGGCGGCCAGGGCATCCTGAGGCACTTCAATGGCACGGCGCGGATCATTCCAAGCGAGGTGGATGACATCGTTCTCCGGTCCATAGTGATGTTCGTATTCTATGCCCCAACGTTTCAGGTCGAAGAAACGCAGCCCATCCCACAACGTCTCGAAACGGCGGAAGTCGTTCAGACAGTTCATATAGGGTACCGCCTCGGCGGGTATCACGTAGCTCGAACTCATGTTGGTCACGAAATCCCAATTCTCAAAACAGTTGGGGTTGCCAGCATTGGCGAAGTAGCTCTTGATGATGGCATCGGTGAGCGGAGCCATACCGTTGTTGCGGCCCCAGAACACTTTGTTGGAGTCGGAGAACGACTGGTTGCTCGCCAGATAGGCGGCCATATCCTCCAAAGCCCCAGCATAGTCGGCCAACATAATCTTAGCCTCGGCACGCTCCAAGAGCAGCTCATTGGTATTGAACTCACGCTTGATGGTGTGCACAAAGCCGATACCGGCAATCTTGTCGGAGTACTCAAACTCCTCGGCCACCTTGCCCGAACAGTAGCCATAGTCCTCACCCGTCCAGAACGTCATGCCCGACACGTAGGCCGTGGGGTTGACCACCCAAGAGTCCCATAAGGGGCAGTTGTGGTAGAACAGGTCGCGTACGACGGTGCCATTCAGGGCAAAACGGTTGCCCAAACCATGGCGGAAGATGAGCGAATGGGTGTCCATGAGCATGATGTTGTTGAAATACTCAGGGTTCTGCCACTCCTTGGCATAGTCATCGCTGTAGGTGCACTCATCGAACTTGTCGTATTTCATCAACTTCGACGGCAGGGCTGCAGGGTCGGTACCCAACACCTTGTCGGCGTATTCGATGACCTTTTCCCAATTACGCTTATAGAGGTAGAACCGTGCTGCAAACGCATTGGCTGCATTCTGGTTGAAACGCCATTTCGGCATTTTGTAGTTGCGATCGCTCACATAAGCCAGACCCTCTTTGAGGTCGGCCTCGATATGGTTATAGGTGTCGGCCACCGTTTCACGGCTGTATTCGTGCAGCACCTTGTCCTCAGCCTTCGTCACATAGGGTACACCTGGGTCGTTGCGGCTGGCATTGTCATCTTTCCATGCCTGTGAGAAGACATTGACCAGGATGAAGTGACAGAAAGCACGAATCAGATGGGCCTCGCCCTTTGAGGCTTTCATCATTTCGGTCATTCCGTTATCGCCGATGCCATTTGCCCGGTTCTCTGCAGCGATTTCTTCAAGGATGTCTAACGCCATGCTCGCCTGTTGGATGGCGGAGTAATAGGTCTCCCAAAGGAAGTCGGGCGTGTCCTGGTCAGTACCTGACTTGGCCGGTTCGAAACGGTACATCTCTTCATCTACACGGTCGTAGGGTTGTAAGTTGTAGTGTGTCACCACCTGCTCCACGTTAGGGCTGGAGGGCAGGTGTGGAGCATTGTTGTCCATGATGTTGTCGCTCGACAACTCGGCAATCCAGGCGTAATTGCCTGAGGGGTAGGCAGTGATGAGCAGTTTGTCGCACATCTCCTCGTTACTGATTTCTGTTCGCTCGTCAGGCAATTTGTCGAGGAAGCTCTCGCTGCACGAGGTGAGCGTGAGGGCTGCTGCGGCTGCCGACATGGCGATATATTTGATGGCTTTCATATTTTGAGTTTTTGAGTTTATTAGATTCCCAATCTTACTGTGAACGTGTATTGCTTAGAGAGCGGCGAGGCCACACCACCAGAGTTGACGAACTCCGGATCCTGACCATTGAGCTTATCGTCAGCGTAAATCAAGAAGAGGTTGGTGGCATCGAACTTCAGCGAAGCGGAGTTCAGACCGATTTTGTTGATGAGCGTCGGTGAGAACTCGTAAGTCAGCGAGATGTCTTTCATACGGATGAAACCGCCGTCGGCCACACGCGCTGTAGAATAGTTGTAAGCGTTGTAAGCGTAGCCCAGCTGATTGTCGTTGTAGTACTGTCGTACGGAAGCGATGGCGGGGATGTCGGTCACCTTCTCATCGCCGGGAATCACCCAGCGGTTCTTGAACTCCTTCGGCATAGCGCTCTGGTCGGAATAGCCGGCGGAGAACACCGGGTCGAGGCGGATTTTGTTGCCGAACGAATAGGTGATAAACATATTCAGACGCCAGTTCTTCCAACGAATCATATTGTTCAGACCACCGGTGATGGTCGGCTCTGTCGGACCTTCATATTTCAGGAAGTCGAGTTTCTCATACTCCTGGAAGTTGATGTCTGTGGTCGTAATCTCTCCGAATTCATTCATGATGGTGGGGATACCTTCATCGTTCAATCCCATGAAAGGAATCGAGAAGAGAGAGCGGTGCGGATAACCCACGCGTGTGTAGCCTGAGGGCTGCACCAATTGGATGACTTGTGCCTGCGTGAGCAGGTCGGTGATGGTCGTCTTATTGTAAGCGAATGTGAGGTCGGTGTTCCACTGCCAGTCGCTGGTGCGGATGTTCTGCGACGAGATGGTGGCCTCGATACCGTGTGAGCGCATCGATGCGACGTTGGCGTATTTCTGTCCCGACACCTGTGTCTGCACGTAACCCATCAGGTCGAAGTTGTCGCGCCAGTAGAAATCGGCAACAAGGTTCAAGCGGTTGTTCAGGAAACCTAATTCAGTACCGATGTTGAACTCATGTTTCTTCTCGTAAGTCAGTTCGGTGTTTGCAAACTGGTTGACCTGCAGACCCATCTCCTGCTGGTCGCCTGTGGGGCGCCAGATGTTGGTGGCGGTGATGATGGGAAGTGCGTTAGAGGCTGCGGTCTGCTCACCTACGAGTGAGTAGGAGAGACGCACAGAGGCGTGCGACACAGCGTAGTTGATTTTCTCCATCCATTTCTGCACGAACGGTTCCTCGTGGGCGTTCCAACCTGCAGAGATGTTCCATGTGGGGAGCCAACGCGAGCTGCGCGATTTGCCGAGTCGGTTGCTACCGTCGTAACGGCCTGTCACGTTGAATTGGTAGCGGCCTTTGTACGAGTAGTTGAGGTTGGCGAAGTAAGCCAGACGGCGGTTCCAAGCCTTGGCGAACGACTCCAGTTGTGTGCCTTCTTCTTTGGCTTGTTTGTAGAATGCGGGGGTGATGGTCACCAAACGGGCATTGTCGAAGTCCACACCGAAGTCATTGTGCTCCGAAGCGTCGTAGTCGGCACGGTTGGCCTCGAAACCGATCAGGGCATTGAAGATATGTGTGTCGTTCCACACCTTATTATAATTAGCAGTGGCACGGAAGTCCAACTGTTTCACTTGGTTCTTGTTGATGGTATAGATACCACCCGACTCCATGACCGAGAAGGGGAGAGAGTTGGGCACGTCGGGGTCGGTATAGAGGTATTTGTTGTTGTACATGATGTTGGGGTTGCCCACACCAGCGCGATAGGCCTCTGCTTGGTTGGAGGAGTTGAGCACAAAGTGCTCGCGGCTGGATTGGTTGATGCGGTAGGCACCCAACAGCTTGATTTCCAGTCCGAAAACGGGTTTCCAAGAGATTTCGCCCTGGAATTTCATGTCCATCACATTCACGTCGATATAGTTGTTGTCCAACTCGTGGAAGATGTTGAACGGTGCGTAGTTACGGGTGTAGGTCTGGTCGGGGTCAAGCGTGCGTGAGGTGTTCAGCGCGAAACTGAACGGGTTGATGTCGAAGTTACGGCTCACGTTACCACTCACCACGTCGAGGCTCTGGTTGAGCGTACCTGGTGCTTTCTGGTCGCGGTACGACCCGTTGGTGCGCAGGGTCAGGGTTACGTTTTTCGAGAGGTTGTACGATGCGTTGATGTTGGCGGTATAGCGCTCCACCTTGCTGTCGCGCGACCATCCCGGGTCATTCATCACCGAGAGAGAGGCGTACATGCTCGACCTGTCGGTACCGGAAGAGATACTGATAGAGTGGTTCTGCATGATGTTGTTGTTGAACAGCAAGTCGAACCAGTCGGTGTTACGGAACTCAGCCTGTTGCAGGTAAGCGTTCATGGCAGCCTCGGTGTAGGGCAGTCCGAACTCGCCAGTGACAGGATCGTATTTGTCCAACTGAGAGTACATGCGACCATAGAGTCCGGCAGAGGCACTGTTGGCCACTTGAGAGAACTCCAGCCAACCTTTCGCAGCCATCTCTTTGTAGATACCCATCTGTTCTTGCGAGTTGCTGATGTTATATTCGCGGTAAGAGGGCTTCTGACGGAAGGTGAACTCACCCGTATAGTTGATGTTGCTGTGTCCGGCACGTCCTTTCTTAGTGGTGATGACCACCACACCCGACATGGCACGAGCACCATAGATAGAAGTGGCGGAACCGTCCTTCAGCACTTGGAAACTCTCGATATCGTCGGAGTTCAGACCAGCGATGGCATTGGAAATCAGGGTCTCGGCATCACCAGACGACAAGTCGTCGGCCGACACGTTGACGGCGTCTTCCATGATCACACCATCGACCACCCACAGGGGGGATGAACTACCGTAGATGGAGGTGGCACCACGCACGCGGATTTTCGGTGCGGTACCGAAGGTGCTCGACACGTTTTGCACAGACATACCTGCCACACGGCCTTCAAGGCTACGGGTGACGTCGGCCACACCGGCCAACTGAGTCTTGCTCGCGTCAACTTTGGCAGTAGCGCCCGTCACAAGACGTTTATCTAATTGTTGAATACCCGTAACGACTACTTCATCGAGTACGGCGGTCTCAGATTTTAAAGTTACTTTGATGTCCTTGCCTCCCTTTACATTGACTGTTTCCATGCCGATGTAACTGATGGTGAGGGTTGGATTCGCCTGGCTGTACTGAAAACTGAAATGACCGTCAATGTCGGTCACGGCACCCTGTTTGGTGCCTTTCACGGTGACGGTGGCGCCGATAATCGGCTCGTTGTCGTCCGCTGAGATGACAGTACCCGAGACGGTGTGTTGGGCCATAGCTATTCCTATAGATACGAAAAAGCCGGCCATCATCAAGATGAGTCTTCTCATAAATTCTCTCGTTATTTTGTTAAAATTATTGTCTTTAAGGTTGCAAAGTTACCATTTTTTTATAATTCGTGCAAGTTTAATGAAAAAAAAGTGCATTTTCACTCAATGAAATGCACTTTTATTGAAAAAATGTGAGTTTTTGTAAATTCTTGCAGAGACGGCTTATTTCACCAGAATCACCAGGTATTTGCTGGTGCTCCAGAATTGATCGGGATAGAGAATGCGGAGCACATACTGTCCGGTGGCATCAGGAGCGAGAGAATAGGAACCCATTGGGTGCGAACTCATTAACCTTGCCGATTTTGAGTAAAGCTTAATTTCTTTTTCCAAACGGATATCTTCTATCTTGGTGAAGTAATTTTTGTTGTAGTTGCCTTTCATCACCTCGCCCTTGTCAAGGATGCCCTGTTCTTTGAGTTCGCTTTTCGTTCCAAACACGTAGTAAGCGGTGTTGAGTTGCTTGTCTTGCTCTTTGATGGTCTCTGATTTCTGCGTGGTCTCAACTTTCAGATTCTCCACGTCGTTGTTGAGCGTTGTCACCTGTTGGTCAAGTTGTGAGATGTGCTCATTCTTGGCTTCCAGTTCGGTTTGGAACTCAGCCCGTAACTGTTTGATTTGGCGGTCTTTCTCATCCAATTGTTTCACCAGTCCGTCGATGGTCTTCTTCAGTTCCTCGCCGTTGATGCTGCTCTCGCGCAACTGCTGGCGCAGTTTCTCAATCAGTTCGCGGTTGGTCTTCATCTTCTCTTGGATGAACGCCATGTTCTCGCGTATCTGTTCAGCCTTGTCGGCACCCTCGCCGCTCTTCGCGATGGTGATGCGCTCCTCGGCCTCGTTGATGAGGCGGAACCCATCCAATATCTCATTCTGGATGGCAGCCATGTCGGCGCGTTCATTGCGCTCCTGCTCTAACACACGCTCCAGAGAGTCAGCTTTCTCGTTGACTTGAGGTTTGTTATCAGCGGGTTTCTTTTCATCTTTACAGCCTCCCAGCAACAGCATGCCGGCGGCGATTACAAGTATGATTTTTCTCATTGTTCCTCTTGTTTATGATGTTTTGTTAGTTGTCCTTCTACAATGATGACGATCTCGCCTTTCGGCTCATGTTCGGTGAAGTGGTCGATGACCTCGGCGAGGGTGCCTCTGACGTGCTGCTCGTGCACCTTGGATATCTCTCGTGCCACACTCACATGGCGCTCGGAGCCAAAGGTCTCGGCGAATAGTTGCAGCGTCTTGACCACGCGATAGGGCGACTCGTAAAAGACCATGGTGCGTGTCTCATCGGCGAGTGCCTCCACGCGCGTCTTGCGCCCTTTCTTCTGCGGCAGGAACCCCTCGAACGAAAAACGGTCGCAGGGCAGACCGGATGCCACCAATGCGGGTACAAATGCCGTGGCGCCCGGCAGGCAAGTCACCTCAATGCCAGCAGCCACCGCCTCGCGGACCAAGTAGAACCCCGGGTCGCTGATGCCTGGAGTGCCCGCATCGCTGATGAGCGCGATATTCATGCCCGCCTTCAGCTTCTCCACCACACCCACGGATGTGCCGTGCTCATTGAACTTATGGTGCGACGCCAGCCGGTTTTTGATGTCGAAATGCTTGAGCAGGATGCCCGAAGTGCGGGTGTCCTCGGCCAGGATGAGGTCGGCCTCTTTGAGGAGGCGTATGGCGCGCAGCGTCATGTCCTCCAGATTGCCCACAGGTGTCGGTATGATGTATAGTGTACCCATATCAGCGGCAAATATACTCCATTTTATCGTTATGTGCAAAAAAACACCCTATTTCTTTGCAATTTTTAAAACGTCTTTGTAATTTTGCAGATTATTAAGAGGTAAGAGGTGAGAGGTAAGAGGTAAGAGATTACTTCGCCCTGTCCCTACTTCCAAGCTCGACGACTATTGTCCAAACTCCCAAACTCCTTCACATAACATGACCGATTTTTTTTCAGGTGAACCACAGCGCCCCGGGCGCATAGAAGTAGTGTGCGGTTCGATGTTCTCGGGCAAGACCGAGGAACTGATACGCCGGATGAAGCGTGCGCAGTTTGCACGCCAAAAGGTAGAGATATTCAAGCCCGCCATCGACACCCGTTATTCTGAGGAGGAGGTGGTGAGCCACGACCGCCACGCCATTCCCAGCACGCCGATAGACAGCAGCTCGTCTATCCTGCTCCTTTCGTCCGACATCGATGTGGTGGGCATCGACGAGGCCCAATTCCTCGACATGGGGTTGGTGGATGTGTGTAATGAGCTGGCCAACCGCGGTGTGCGTGTCATCATCGCCGGACTTGATATGGATTATAAAGGTGTGCCTTTCGGTCCTATGCCGGCATTGTGTGCTATCGCCGATGAGGTGACCAAGGTGCATGCCATCTGTGTGCGCTGCGGCAACCTGGCCTATGTGAGCCACCGGCTGGTGAAAAACGACAAGCGGGTGCTCCTGGGCGAGGTGGGCGAGTATGAGCCGCTCTGCCGCGTCTGTTACCAGAAATGTCTGGAGCAGGAGGAGAAGAAAGACTAAAATTGAAAAAAATGCCGAAAAAATTTGGTGGTTTCAAATATTCACCGTACCTTTGCACCGCTTTTCAGATGAAAGGCATTTCCGGAGACTCGTTAGCTCAGTTGGTAGAGCACAACACTTTTAATGTTGGGGTCTTG